>JAEUHE010000034.1 GCA_016793885.1 Verrucomicrobiales bacterium | reverse complement strand
AGACGCCTCGTCCCGAACGCGCGGCACCAGCGGACGCGGATGATTAAGGCACATTACTTACCAATACGCCGTACCGACCGTGAGCCCTCAAGAAAGCGGAAACGAGTTTACTCCAGGCTTCGACGGGAACCTGAGGCCCTGTGTTGTGGTCGAACGGCCTGGCTAATCCGCCGGCGTGCCGTTCAAAAGCAACGAACTAGAATTGGTAAAGAAACTTGAGGGGTTCCAACTTGCTGAGCGTAATAATATATGTCGCTGAAATTACCCTCATTGTTGAACAGGTGTTTGCGACTTTTTACTTATGAGTGAGCCTGAAAGTGATCGGCAAGACGAACTACTCAAGATCCTAATGCGGGGATGGGTGGTTAATCCTTCCCTACCGCCAAGCTTCAAGACCGCGGTTTGGGGCCGTATCAGGCGGGCGGATACCATCCCTAACGACACAATCTCCCTGGCGAAATTGCTTTTGAGTAGGATATTAGACTCACTAGCCCGTCCTGCTCATACCTGTGCGGTCATAATGCTTTTTATCCTCCTTGGGGGGGTGATTGGTCTAGTCGAATCCCGGAAGGTGTCGGCTCGGGTGAGTGAGGATCTGCGCGCTCGATATGTGCAAGCCATCTCACCACCTCCAGACAAACATTAACCATGCGCCGTGGAATAATCGTATTGTTGCTGGCCTTGGCCGGAGCCGTGACAGGATATTATTGCTGTTTCCTGTTCGGCACCGCTGAACCGCGCGCGTTGCTCAGGAGCGAGCATCCCGAGCTCTCATGGTTGAAGGATGACTTTAAGTTGTCGGATGCGGAGTTTCAGCGAATCTCTGCGCTACACGCCGGCTATTTGCCGCAATGTAAGGAACGGTGCCGCCAGATTGACCAGCTCGGCGATCAATTGTCCGTCATCCTGACCGAAATCAAAGAGGTCACACCCCAGGTATCAACTCTGCTGGCGGAACGATCCCGAATTTGGGCGGTCTGTCAGACAGAGATGCTAAAACATTTTTTCGAGGTGAGTCGAAGCATGCCTAGTGAGCAAGGTGAACGCTATCTGAGGTGGGTTAGCACGCACACTCACCTACGTCAGGAGTCGATGAGTCACGGCCAAGACGAAACCACACCATCACCACCATCGACGGGTCACCGCTAAAACCAGTATGGAACCGGTCGAACCTCCCAACCAGGATGTGGCGGCAATGTTGCGTCTAGCCGAAGGGGACGAGACTGCTATGGACGAGTTGATGGAGCGGCATGGGGAACGACTTTTTGGCTTTCTTTTGCGCAGTCTCCAGAACGAAGCCGAGGCGAATGACATCGCACAAGAAACCTTTGTCAAAGTCTACCAACACCGGCTGAGTTTCGACCTCAAATCCAAGTTCGCCACCTGGCTCTACTCCATCGCGAGCAACCTTGTCCGCGATCGCTACCGCTGGCGGGTACGGCATCCGCAGGTGACGTTAGATGTGGCGAACAGTCCGACCGGTCAGAGCTTCAGCGATTTTTTGCCTGACAATCGGCCTCTGCCGAACGAGGAACTAGAATTCTTGGAACGGTCCCAAGCGGTAAAGCGGGCGGTCGCGGCGTTGCCTCGGGAACTCCGTGAACCTCTTATCTTGAGCGAATACGAAGACTTCTCACATGCGCAGATCGGCGAGATCCTGGGCTGCACCGCGAAATCTGTTGAAATGCGAATTTACCGAGCTCGGGGACTGCTTCGCACCCGGCTCGCTAAGTGGATAGATTTCCTAGGATCGTAGACCAGAATCAATTAATCAATGGGGCGAGACATTACATTCCTGCCACCTTCACTAGACGCGGATTCCTCCGCAAGAGTGGACTGTGAAGATCGGAACCCGCCGCATCTGCCGCCCCGCGGGCAGAGTCATGTAGAGCTATGGCCGTCCACGGTGAGCATAGGCGGAGATCCCGAGTACGATCATTTTATGTATGCCGCCATGGCGGCCGACACCCATCGCAACGACTTTCTCTTGAGGGCGTTCCAACGAAGTCTGAAAGGGTTGACGGTGGTTGACGTCGGGACAGGGCAACAAGCGACGCTCGCCCTACTAGCCTTACAAGCAGGTGCACGCAAGGTGTACGCGATTGAGCTTCTCGAAAAGCCTGCTTACCGAGCAGCCTTACTGGTCAGGAAACTCGGTCTGACTGATCGCATTTCTGTAATCTGGGGTGACGCCCAAGCAGTCTATCTTCCGGAACCAGTAGACGCGTGCGTCTCGGACAACCTGGGAAACATCGGTGGAGCGGAGGGGTGGGATTTGCTGCTTCAATCAGCTCGGCATTTGGTCAAACCCGGCGGGCAGTTCATACCTGGCCGCTGCCAGACTTTAGTGGCAGGCGTTCAAATGCCCCGGTCTCTCGTCAATAACCCCCGCTTTAACCCAGTGGCGCGCTATTACGCAGGCCGGCTCTTCGAGCGAGCAGGCTATCGGTTTGATCTCCGCCTGGCCGTTTCGGGACTTCAACGATCGATGATTAACTCCACCGCGGACGTATTCGAGGAAATCAACTTTAATGAGGAACCGGTTCACGAGTCGCGGGGAGAGATAGTGTTAACCATTTTGCGTGATTCCATGCTCGATGGGTTTGCGTTGTGGGTGAGAGTCGAAACCATTCCGGGAGAGACTTTTGAGTCAATCGACAAAAGCACGGCATCCTGGATGCCGGTGTATTTCCCTGTGTTCGACCCTCCCATTTCCGTGCGAGCCGGAGACACGATCCGTGCCACGGCAAGCAGCAACTTAGCCGACGATCGGATTAATCGGGACTATCACCTCGCTGGCACGGTATGCGCCAAAGGTAAACCTGCGATTGAGTTTCGGCACGCCTCCTACTGCTACAAACCGGCGGTGTCGGCGAACAGTTTTTACCGTAGGCTTCTACGCAATGTCTGGTAGTGGGGCTAGCCCGAGCTTCCGGATGAAACTCTTTATCGCGAGAACATGTTTAATGACGAAGGCCAGAGCGAACCCAGCCCCGATCTCGGCGTCGCCGCGACGGCTAATTTCCCCTGTGTCCACCACCTTTTCGAGGCCCAAGTCCTAAGGTCACCTAAAGCGCTGGCCGTCGATTCTCCGCAGGGAATGCTGACCTATGAAGAGCTCAACTCCCAGGCCAACCAAATCTCACGCTACCTGATTGCGCGTGGTGTAGGGCGGAACAGCGTAGTAGGTCTCTGCATCAACCGCTCCCCGCAGCTCATCGCAGTCATCTACGGCGTTGTTAAGGCTGGAGCGGCCTACGCCCCGCTCGATCTCACCTATCCCCAAGAGCGGCTAACCTACATGGCTCAGTCGGCCCGGCTCGAGCTCATCCTCACGGATCGTTCTCAACTGTCCGCTGCGAAGTGTTGGAGCGAAGCAGACTGCGTTGCCGTTGAAGAGGCCTGGCCGGAGATCACTCAACTCGGAGGCGAGAACCCCGCCAACGACAGCAGAGGGGCAGATCTGATTTATGTGATTTATACCTCCGGGTCCACGGGCCGTCCCAAGGGCGTCGCGATGGTGCATCAAGCCATCTCCAACTTGGTGCAGTGGCAGACGAGACGTTCCCACGGCCTGCCCCACCCAGCCCGCACGCTCCAGTTTGCTTCACTGAGTTTCGACGTTTCCGCTCAGGAGATCTTCGCCACCACGTGCAGTGGCGGGACGCTTGTCCTCATGGACGAAGCACTCCGCTACGATTCTCCCAGCCTTTGGAATTACCTGATCAAGCAGCGAATTCATCGGCTGTTCCTGCCGTTCATCGCTCTCCAGCAACTAGCCGAGGCGGCCAGCGAGTCAACGCAACTCCCCATGACCCTGCGCGAGGTGATCACCGCAGGTGAACAATTGCAGATCACTCCACTGGTGCGCGCGCTCTTTCTGCGACTTCCCGGAACTAGTCTTGATAACCAATACGGTCCCTCCGAAACGCACGTTGCCAGTGCTCACCTCTTGCCCGCCGATGCCGCAACCTGGGAAAGCTTACCTCCCATCGGCGAGGCTATCGACGGCACCGAGCTGCACCTTTTGGATTCGCAGAACCAACCGGTTCCCGAAGGGCAGCCGGGCGAGTTGTTCATCGGCGGGATCTGCCTGGCTCAAGGTTATTTGCACCAACCCGAGCTTACAGCCCAGCGGTTCGTCAGC
>JAEUHE010000033.1 GCA_016793885.1 Verrucomicrobiales bacterium | reverse complement strand
GCCTACTATGCTTTGCACGGCGAATCAATACGCACAGATAGCGATTGGGAGAACTTTCACGCCTTGATGCGGACGAACTTCCGGTCGAAATGGATGTGGCGTTACATCAGGCCTGACAACCTAATTCTTAATGCGACTACGGACTACGACAGGTCCAACGTTCTTGCTGACGTCTTGAATGACGTTCTTTTCAAGAACGCTACGTTCTCATCCCTAGGGAGTCCAGGGCCACGGCGACCTGCGCTGCTAATAAACGCCACTCAACTTGGCCTGTCCGAAGCCCGGCTGTTCACCTTTACAGGTTCGAATTTCATCTCCTATGTGGATTCCGATTTGGGGAAGTATCCAATAGCTGACGCTGTTGTGGCCTCTGCCGCATTCCCTGGTGTCTTTAGCGCAGTAACACTCAAGAGCTATGTCACCGGACCGCCCCGTGCTACACCATTACCGCAAAGCTATGTTCACTTAATTGATGGTGGGCCTTCGGACAATCTTGGTGTTGATACTCTACTCAGTGCTGCGCGCGCTTACCGTGGCACTTCCAAGCAAAGTAACTTCCAATGCTTTATATTTGCTGTCGATGCTTATCCGCCCGGTGCAGATCCGTCAATGCTATTTCGCCGAGACCTGAGAGCCAGCGCTATTGACTACATCGTTGACACGAACTTTCTTGACGCATTCGACGCATTGCTTGCACGCCGACGTGAATCCACCCTCCGCGATCTTGGCTTCAGGCTTGAGGTACGTGGCGCTGCAGACAACCCGCTCGGTGATCCAGCTTGGCCTAGAAGCACCGTAAGCTTGCGGGAGACCTTCTACGCCGGAGAAGAAGGGCTCTCGCGCCTTGTTCACCCTTATGATCGCGTACTCAAGGTGCCACTTGGAAGGTCGCCAGAAGCAGCCGCAATGGAGAACGCATCATGTCTGGTCTGGCACATCGCCATGTCAGAGGTTGCATCCGTCAAGTACAGCCCACAAGATATACCGCCACAAGATGGTCCCATCGGCGAGGCTCGGCACCCGGTACTAGTGTTCAGGCAGCGGTTGTGGCATATCACGAGTCGTATCTCGACCGATTTCAACCTAGCTGGTCCCAAGAAATGTGAGCCAACCGTATTGCAATCAGCTTTGCGTGACACCGCGCGCATCCTCATTCAAGAGGACGACATATCCCGTCGAGCCGCGTGCAGTTGGTTCACAGCTGCCTTTTCCGGACAGCACTTCTCTTGCGACACGCAAAGGAATCCATTGCTGCAACGCGATCTTCCCCTTCAAATAGTCGGAAGGCGACCGAACGTAGAGATCAGTTGCACGCGATGATTGATCGTCGCGCAGTATGCGCTGCCCAACATTTCAGTCAACACGGACCCGTGCAATCGGCGCTGCGCGCCGCTCGCACGGTCCGGTTACTTTAGACGTTGAGCGACTGCTTTCCTCAAAGCTCGACGGCTGCATTGGGTCGAGACGACTCGTCGGCGAGCGGCAGCTTACGGGCGGCGAATATCCAGCGGCGGCTTTCCGGCGATGAACTCGAGTAGGCGTCGGTCGCAGACGGACCCAGACTTGCCGGTCGAGCTTTTTCGAAGCGGCCA
>JAEUHE010000032.1 GCA_016793885.1 Verrucomicrobiales bacterium | reverse complement strand
GATCCAATTCAGCCCAGGCGGTTGCTCACCGGCGCGGCTGATGGAGCTTCTGAGGCGAATGGGTTTGTTGGAGGGTCTGAGGTGGCGTGAAGGAACAGCGGTGTCGTGCCCTAAGCATTACCCACAAGTTCTTCGACCAATTGTTAGAATCCCAAAGGGATTCCGGCTCAAAGCCCAGGGTTGGCGCGACGCAGGAGCGCCTACCCTGGGTTAGTCGTGGTTTTCTCACAACCCCATCGCGGGTTGCGCTTGGAATCACCTGAAGCCCCACAGGGTTCGCAACCCACGATGGGGTTGTGGATTCTATGGCGTTTTCCCCAGGGTAGCTCGTTCCTCCCAACCCTGGGCTTTGAGGCGCAATCCCGTTGGGATAGGGAGGAAGCCCTCCGAACTTGTGGGTAATTCTCAGGGCACGACACCGCTTTTCCTTCGCCCCAAGTTAGCTCCTCCAGCGCAGTCGTTTACAATGGGCACACCAGCCGGCACTCCGCCACTCGCAGGAAAAGCGGAGACATGTCTCCGCAGTCCATAGCGCTTGGTTCCTTCGCGTGAGGGTGGACAGCTCCGCCACCGACCCATTCTACCTTCCTCCATCCCCACAAAAAAGCGAACCCGGGAAAACCCCGGGTTCGCAGTTAACGATAAGATAGGCGCGGGAAAACCCCGCGCTGTGTTAGCGGGCTTTGAGAATGTCGCGGATTTCCGCCAGGAGCTTCTCTTCCTTCGAGGGTTCGGGAGGAGCAGAGGGCTTGGCTTCTTCCTTCTTCTTCAGGTTATTGATGGCTTTCACCATCATGAAGATACAGAACGCCAGGATGGTGAAATTGATCACCACCGTGAGGAAGTTACCGTAGGCGAGAACCGCGCCTTCCTTCCTCGCATCAGCGAGCACCTTGCTGGTCTGACCAGACAAAGGAATGAACATATTGCTAAAGTCGACGTTGCCGATGACTTTGCCGACGACAGGCATGATGATGTCATCGATGACGGAGCCGATGATCTTACCGAAGGCTCCACCGATGATCACACCGACCGCCATGTCGATCACGTTGCCTTTGACGGCGAACGCTTTGAATTCGGACATGAATCCCATAAGTTTTTCCTAGGTTGGTCGTTGGGGTGTTAAGTTCGTTCGATTAGAACTTGTAAGCGATCCCCGAGATCAGCTTCAGGTCGTTCTGTTTGCGGCCAGGAACGGGTTCGTTGTCGTAGGTGTCCTGGATCTTGGTGAAAAAGCTGAGCTTGGTGGTCAATTGGGTCTCGAGGCCGAGTTCGGCGTTCAAGAGCCAGTTGTCCAAGTCGTCGACCTGAGGCAACCATTCGGCCGATTGCCAGATGCGGGTTTTGTCGTTGAGCTTCAGCTCATAACGTTCCGCAACACGCAGGGTGAAGTAGTTGTTCTTGTCGTGGTTACCCAGCTTCTCAGTGATGAAACCAGGACCGACTTCGACGCTCAGGGTCTGGCGGTCATTCTTGATCAGGTAGTAACCCAAACCAGGGCTGAGGGTGACCCGGTATTCCACGTCCGCGATTGCGTCGTGGCTGACTTCGCCACGGGCATAACCGTAGAGACGCTCATTGAACAGGCGGTTGTATTGACCGAAAACGCGGCCGAACTCGGTGTTCTTCACGTCGTCGTTCTTGCCGTAGGCCCCATCAAGGCCCAGGCGAACTTCGTTCATGTCCCACTTCTTCTGGCTGAGAAGTCCAGCGGTGAAGAGGAGGGTTTTGCTGTTGCCGCGGGTCACGGTCACACCGGCGTTGGCGCTGGTTTCCCATCCGGGATTCGGATCGGCGGCCAGAGCGGCGGTGGCGGGGATCATGACGCTGGCCAAGGTCAGCGAGGTCAAAAGACTGCTCGTATTGGATTCGATAGTGTTGCGCATATAGGCTGTTTGATTGCTAGCGAGCGGTTGATTTAGCAAACTTTCAGCTACGGTCAACGGTATTCCTGAAATTTTTCTTTGTCTTCTTGGGCATCGGTGATGAGGTGGATGGACTTTTTTGCCCATGGGGCGACGCCTGGGTCCAGGGTAGTTTGGTCTTTCTAACCAAGTAGATTTCACCAATGACCATGGCCTTGTCGACCGCCTTGCACATGTCGTAAATAGTTAATGCAGCGATAGAAACGGCGGTCAGAGCCTCCATCTCCACTCCTGTTTGTGCGGCGATTTTGGCGGTCGCTTCGATGAGGATCCGGTCGCGAGCAGCTGGAATTCGAAAACGAACTTCACAGTGGGTGATTGGGAGGGGGTGGCACAGCGGGATGAGCTCTCCCGTGCGTTTGGCCGCCTGAATTCCGGCCAGGCGAGCGGTGGCGAACACGTTTCCCTTGGGAATCCCATCCGTTTGGATCAATTCGAGGGTCGTCGCTTGAAGGCGGATCTCACCGGCAGCGAGTGCTTCGCGCAAGAGAATCTGCTTCTGAGTGACATCGACCATGGTAGCATCGCCGGCTCGATTGAGGTGGCTCAATTTTTTCATGCGGGGGTCGGGAGCTCGAGGTGTTGTTGCCAATTTTGAACGACACGCCTTGCCTCCGTCCGCAAGTCACCGCGTTCCTTGACGTGTTTGGGAATGTAGTTTGGGGAAGTGCCGAGGAGGTCGGTGGTAACCAGGATTTGTCCGTCGCATTGTTTGCCGGAGCCGATGCCGATGGTGGGGATCGGAAACCGTTGGGTCAGCTCGTGAGCCACGGCCGGCGTCACGAGTTCCAGGACCACGGCGAAGGCCCCGGCTTCTACCAGCGCGGCGAGATCCTCGAGCAGACTTTGGTGTTCGGCCTCGATCTTTCCTTTGATGTGATAGCCCCCCTCGAGGAGTACGCTTTGCGGCAGCATCCCCAAATGACCCAGGAAGGGGATCCCAGCTTGAACAATCGCTCGGACCTGATTGGCGATGGCGCGGCCCCCTTCGGCTTTGACGGCATCGGCCCCCGCGGTGACGAGTCGGCGTGCATTCTCAAGGGCAGCGGACTCGGTGTGGTAGGTGTGGTAAGGAAGATCCGCAACGAGTAGAGCCTTGGGCTTCGCGCGGGCGGCGGCCCGCACGTGATGCTCCATGTCGGCCATGGTGACGTGTGTGGTGTCCGGGTAACCGAGGACTACCATCCCGAGTGAGTCTCCGACCAGGATGAGGGGAACGCCCAGCTCATCCAGGAGCTGAGTCATTGGATAGTCGTAGGCCGTGAGGGAAGCGATGGGCTGCTTGCCCTTCATGGTCCGGATGGCTGTGGCGGTGATTTTATGTTCCAGCACGTATCAAACTCAGCACTGGCCGGGCCTCAGCACAAGCGGAATCGTTCCGGCCAAGGGGAACGTCCGGGGACGGACGTCGCCACGATTGTAGTGTGGGCCGTGTCGGCCCATGCACCGGCTGATGAACAATTCAACACTAGACAGTTCAGGATGTTAGGCGCATCTTTTGCTGACCAATCCTTGGTGACGAAAGCGCAAAAAGCGTATGAATGTTCAGCCGATCCAGTTCGCGATCCCGCGTCATAGCATCCAGCAGCGGTTTCGGACGCCGAAGAAGAACGTCCCGCAAACCGTTCCGGAACGGAATCGCATTCTCCACTTCATTCGTAACTACATCGCGGAGTTCAATCCGGTTCCTCCGCAGCCTTTCGAGCAGCTGCGCGAGCACGCCGACAAAGTCCTGGCACTGCTCCAGTGTGATCCGATCTACCGGGATTACATTGCGGTGCTGATCAACAACGAGATGTGGCGCGAGACGCTGGCATCCGTTCCGTTCGAAAAACGCCTATTGCTGCTGCCCAAGTGTCTGCGCGTCGAGAACAAGTGTCCGGCTCCCTTCGATGAATTCGGGCTGCTCTGCAAGCAATGCGGGTTGTGCACCATCCAGGATCTGCAAGCGGAGGCTGAGAAACTGGGCTATGCCGTCTTGGTGGCCGAAGGGAGCGCCATCGTCATGTCTCTCATCCAGACCGGCAAAATCGAGGCTATCGTGGGGGTGAGCTGTCTGAGCGTCCTGGAAAGGGCCTTCCCCTTCATGGAAGCGGCGGCCATTCCGGGCGTGGCCGTGCCTCTGCTCCAGGATGATTGCATCGATACCACCGTCGACTTGGACTGGGTGTGGGACTACATCCATTTGACCAGTGATGATCGAACGCGCCGGATGGATCTGGGGGCCTTGAAGGACGAAGTGGAAACGGCGTTCACCCCGACCTCCTTGGAACTGATCTTCGGCACGGCCACCGGTGAGACCGAACGCATCGCTCGGGAGTGGTTGATGCGTGCCGGCAAACGCTGGCGACCTTTGCTGACGGTAGCCGCTTACCAAGCGATGAGTGACACCCCCGGCAAACCTATTCCGGCGGACCTCATGAAACTCGCGGTGGCGGTGGAATGTTTTCACAAGGCCTCGTTGATCCATGATGATATCGAGGACGGTGATGCCACACGGTACGGAGAGAAAACGCTCCATGAGGAGCATGGCCTGGCGGTGGCCTTGAACGTGGGTGACTTGCTTATCGGAGAAGGCTATCGGCTGATCGGGGGGCTCAAGGTGAGCGATGCTCAGAAAGTGCGCATGCTCGAGGTGGCCAGCCAAGGCCAGCGCAGTCTCTGTCGGGGCCAAGGCGCTGAACTCTGCTGGATGCGGCAGCCATCGCCGATGAACCAGAATCAGGTCCTCGATATTTTCCGGCAGAAGACGGCTCCGGCTTTCGAGGTCGCTCTGAAGGTGGGCGTTCTGTACTCCGACGTCGACGCGTTCGAAGAGGTGGAGGAGGTCCTGCACGTCTACAGCGAGGCGATCGGGGTCGCATACCAGATTCGCGATGACCTGAGCGATTTGGGAGAAGCCGGCGAGACCAATGATATTGCGGGATTCCGGCCGAGCCTCTTGCTCGCCGCTGCGCATGACCGCGCCAAAGGCGATGTCAAACAGGTCACTGAGTCGCTGTGGAAACGTCAATTGCCGGCTGGGATGACGATTGCCCAAGTGGAGCAACTCTATCGGGAATTGAAGGCGGACGAGCGAGCCCGCACTCTTTTGGAAACCTACAAGGAAGAGGCGATTCGTTGTCTGCGCGATTTAGAAAATGCCAGCTTGAAGGGATTGCTTCGTCGTCTGGTTGGAAAGATCTTCAACGACACGGAGATCAAAGGTTGGTGCAAGGAGTTCGAGGTTAAGAATCTGGGCGCGCAGGCCGCCTCGACTCAGCCTGCCGAACTGCGTGACCTGGTCACCACCTAGCAGCAACCGCCGCCCACGCGAAGGGACGGCTGTTGTGAGGTGCGGAAACTGTGGGATCGCGTCGACGTTGGTTGTTGCGAGAAGGCACTGCGTGCGGGGAGGTGGACGACTCTTGATCTCCAAAATGGACGGAAATTGAGGCCATGAACCTGGTGGCAAGAAAGCGAATGGGGCAGCTCTATGGAGCTGACGGTGAAGCGGTCCGACGAGGTTTATAGTTCTGATCTCCGGTGGCACGACACCGCTGTTCCTTCACGCCACCTCCCCCCCCCCACGCGCGCCTTCATGTACGACACCCCCTCAGCCACTCCGTCGCGTGCAGGAAAAGCGGAGACGTGTCTCCGCGCTCCATAGCGCCTCGTTCCTTCGCGTGAGCCTGCACAACTCCGGACACCGAAGCCGAGCGACCGGTTCATGGAGAGTCGATTCGCAAACAGGATTCTTTGAAAAGGGAGTGAGCCAACGGCGTCGAGCTTTGCATGGGCCCCCGCTTCGACCGAGTCGACCTCTGCGGAATCACTTCCTCACGCTCAGGTCCTTGCGGATCTGGGCCTCGACGGCGGAGTAGGACTTGTTACAGGGATCGGCCATGGACGCAGCCAGCCCACTCACGTAGGCGGTGGCCACCGAGGTGCCGCTCGACAAATACCGCTGGCCGTTGAATTGAAAGATGGTGCTTCCGGGGGCGATCACATCGACGAACTCTCCCCGGTTCGCATAGGAGGCCAGGTTGCCGGTCCGATCGCTGGCGGTCACGGCTACCACCTTCGGATCGGCTGCGGGATAGGTGGGAGTGGTGGTGGGGCGATTGCCTGCGGCTGCAATGAAGATGACGTCCTGTGCTTGTCCCAGGCGAATGACCTCGGCGAGGTAGGGGCTTGGTCCCTCGCTGCCTAGGCTGAGGTTGATGATCTTCGCTCCGGCCTTGATCGCTTGCAGGATTCCGTTGGCGACATCGTAGGTGTTCGCCTGGACATTTTGTCCGTACACGTTTACGGGAAGAATGCTGATTTTCGCTTTTCCACCTGAGGAGAAATCCGCGCCGCGGACGATGGTGCTCGCCATCGATTCCCCATGGGGCGGGCTGGTGTAGGAAGTGGGACCAGGCCCCGCCACGTCAATTTGGGGCAGCAGGAATCCGTCGAGGCTTCCGCCCGTCCTGGGGACGGAGGTGTCGATTAATCCCACGATGACTTTCTCGCAATCGTTCGCCGGGCTTTCGGCTTTGAGGCTCAACTCGGGTACGGAGCTAAGATCGACCGGCTTGATTTCTGGCGGGCGTTCGACGTTGTAATTGCTCTCCACCTTCGTCACTTCCGGATCTTCGGAAAGGAGTTTGCGGGCCTTTTCGGCCGCCTCTGCCGTTTCGAACTGGAGACGATACGTGCGCAGTTCGTCATTCCGGCCAACGACTTTGCCATCCACTTTCTTGGCGATGTCATCGATGTTGACTCCCGGTTTGAGCGTGACCACCAGTTCGGTGGGGATCGGCTTGGAGGTATCATCCTTGGGATCGCGTTTGGGGCTGATCAGCTCAGTGGCTTGGCTGATGTTGGTGCGGAACACGAGCAGTCGTGATGGACCCTCGGCTTGCGGCAGGACTGCGTAGCTGAGGCCCCCTAGAAGCAGCTTGAGCGCGTCGGAGGCGGGACGGTCTTGAAACTTCACGTTGACCACTTGCTCCGACTCCGGCTGAACGTAGATCTCCCACCCGGTGGCCTCGGACATGAGGTTGAGCACCTCCTCCAACGGAGCAGACTGGATGTTGGCGCTGACCTTATCGGTGTCCTTCTTCCACACCAGGGACTGTGCCGCGGGACAACCGACCGCCCAGCCGAGCATCATTACCAACAGGAGATAGAGTCCCCCTCGATACCCAGCCCGTGTTTTGTTCCAGTCACAGCCCATACGCGTTGGCAAGCTACCTCCATTCCAACCAACAAGCGACAGAAAGGTTGCGGGCTAATTGGCAAGAAACTGGATACAAAGTCGGCTTCCCATGGCCAGTTGCACTAGCAAGAGCCCTGCAAGCATGAATCCGAAGTGCTTTATCCCCTTAAGCTTAGGGGTGTGGTCGTAGCGACTTTGCACGGCTGTCCAAGAGAGCACGGCCAGGATGAACCCCAACAGGGAACCTGTGAACCACAGGTGGTTGGTGGGGCGGTCATGGAGTTCGTTGAGCAAGAAGCCTATGTTCCAGTAGCTGGAGGCGGGGCCCCACTCGGGCAACAAGTGGAGTGGTTTATGGATGAGACCGGAGAACACCACCAGCCAGGGAACCGCCCAGTGATGAACCATGATTAGACCGCCCAGCACGGTTCCGATGATGGAAGCGGCGTTTCCCGCCGCGCCGAGGGAGGTCTTTGAAATGGTGGTCGAAAACCATCCGGCGGCGAAACAGATCAGCGCCGACCAGCCGATCAATTCTCGATCCAGCGCAGGCCCCCCCTGCGAAAACGAGAAAGGGGCGGCGGACATCCCCCAAAAGGAAATTAGGCCGCCAAACGCAATGACGCTGATGAGTGCCAAGGCCAGACGAATCAACAGCTGCTTCCGTAAGTCGCAGGGCTGGGTCGTTGACAAGAACTGCGTTCCTTCGAAGCGGTCATGGCCGCAGGAGAGGCCGACGAAGAGTGGCACAACCCAGGACGGGAGAAGTATCAATAACGGTAGCATGGGCGCGGCGTAGGCGGCCCACATTGGCGACTTCAGCAGTTGGACGTCGATCCACAGGATGATACTGAACACGATCCCAAACGCTATCGCCCGACTCTGCAGCAGCAGTTCGCGAACCCAGATATTCCGGAGGGGAGTTGCTCGGCTCATGCGCAAGAATCTGGCGAACCGGAGCCCGCGAGGGGTTAGCGGCCGGTGCTGCACTACGTCCCGCAGCTCGAGATATCTCCATTTCCAGGTGGCCAAGGAGAGTGCCAGAACGCTGTAGAGGCAGACTGAGATCTCCATCGTTCGCTCCAGGCCCCAGCCGCTGATCGGAGAGAACTGGGGCGAGAGAAGTTCCAAAGTCATCGCGGACCCGGTGATCATCAGAATCAATGCCAAGAAAGAGACCGCTGCGGCACCGAGTGTGCTCCGCGTATATTGAACGAACAGGGGTGGACCGCTGAAGGCTGCGAGGGCGATCACTCCTAGGAACCAACGCGTCTCCGGGCGTCCCGGCTGGGTCAGTTCCATAATGAACACAGTAAGGAGATAGGTGAGCAGCAGTATTCCAAAGGAGAGTGCCAGTTTCGTGATCCACAGTTGCCACCGGCGGCTGGGCTGAGTGAGTTGGAGGCTCCACGTGCGATGGTCGAACTCATGGCCCAGGGTGAAGGCCCCGAGGTAGTGGCCTCCGACGAAGAGAATGAACGGCAGCGCCCCAGCTGCATCCTTCATGCGCAGGAGTAGGGAAGCGATCGCGATGCCCAGAAAGCCTGCCGCGGTTACGAGCAGGGGCATCTTTCCTGCCTGGATGTCCTTCTGGAGCGAGACAATCATGTGCATAGGGTTCTTTCGGGTTTGGTGGTGACCATGAAGATCTCCTCCAGGTTCAACCCTTCCCAGGCGATGGTTTCGGGATGTAGAGCGCGGAGCGCCTCGAAATGTCGGTCTCCGTCTCCGTTGACGATGACTTCCCAGTCGCGACCGCGTGTTTGAACCGACAGGGCTCCGCTGAGATCGACGGTTGGCGAGGGATCGCGAAAACGGGCGCGAATCCGTCGGTATCGCTGCCGGGCGAGATCGGCGTTCGATCGAAGAACATGCCGCCCGCGGTCCAGAATGGTGAATTCATCGATCAGTCCTTCAAATTCGGAGATCAGATGAGTGGAGACCAAGATGGTTCGAGCCCCGGGATCGCCATCCTGAAAGGCACCGATGACTGTCTCGATAAACTCGCGTCGGACTAGAGGATCGAGACCAGAGGTAGGTTCATCCAACACCAGTAGCTCGGGTTCCGCGCAGAGCGCCCCGATCAGGGCGAGTTGTGTGCGTTGGCCCTTCGATAGACCGGCGACATTCTGTTTGGGCGGGAGGTCGAACCGGGAAAGGAGCTCGGATTCCTTGGCGTCATTCCAGGTCTTACGAAACGACGCCAGGTAGTCGAGGGTCTCGTGCACGGTCATCCACGGATAGAAGGCGGGGGCGTCCGGGACATAAGCCAGTCGCTGCTTGATCTTGAGGTCCTCGGTGGCGGCATTGAGTCCGAACAACTTCACGGAGCCTCCTTGAGGTCGAAGCAGGTTCAGGAGGCATTTCATGGTGGTGGTCTTGCCGGCACCGTTGCGTCCGAAGAGACCGTGGCAGGTTCCCGCTTGCACCCGCAGGTCCAGCCCAGTGACCGCCTCCCCGCGGTCATAGGAATAGTGGAGGTCGCGAATATCGATGATGGGCATTGGAGGGTTCATGCGGTTTCGGGTTTGCTGGCTGAGGCGGCGTCGCGGCGTTGTTCGAATTCATCGAACCGTTCGTTCACCAGTTTGAGAAAATCGGCCCGGCTTACCTGGAGGTGGTGCGCCGCCACGACGGCTTGGTCGATCTCTTGGTTGAGCAGGGCATGGCGGGCTTCGCGTCGCAGGGGGGATTTGCTGCGCTTGATAAATGAGCCTTTGCCGGGAAACGACTCGATCACGTTTTGATTCTCGAGCTCGAGATAGGCCTTCAGAACCGTGTTTCGATTGACCCGAAGCTCCTCCGCCAGCGGTCGAATGGAAGGTAGGGGATCGCCCGGCGAGAGAGCGCCGGAAGCTACCGCGGACTTCACCTGATCCACCACCTGCAAATAGACCGGCTTCCCTGATTTGAAATTGAGCTCGATGACCATAGTTAACAACTGGCATAGGACAGTAGGACAGTTTGTTTTGGCTGTCAAGGGGGAAGGGTGTTGGCGTTGTGACCGCGGATTTCTCGGACGACACGGATGGAAAAGAATGGGGAGGCGCGCTTGGGACGGTTTTCGCGTGAGTATGGCATCGCGGCGCGATGCTCCGTAATTTTAACAGTTCCGGGGGCGCGAGCACCCCCGGCTACATCTCTTTGAACCCTGCGGGTTCGGGCCATACCGACGAAGTGTGAAAGGGCGGAGGATTATGGAGCGCGGAGACATGTCTCCACTTTTCCTGCACGCGACGGACTGGCTGGGGGAGTAGGTGAATGGGTGCGCGGCAGAGGATAACTGGCGTGAAGGAACAGCGGTGTCGTGCCACCGGAGATCAGAACTATAAACCTCGTCGGACCGCTTCACGGTCAGCTCCATAGGCCCCGCGCTATTTCTCTGAAGTGCCGCTGTCGCTGAGCGCGCCGCCTATTTTTAGGCCGACCATCTCGTAGATCTGGCCTACAGCCAGGATCAAGGTGGATTCGCGATCCGCGCTGTTGTAGACGATGTTCGCCAGGCTGGAGGCGTTGGACGCGATGTCGGATCGCGTGCTCATCAATTGGTCAATGTTGATGGTGTCGGCAAAATACTCATCCAGCCGATCCTTGTATTCCGCAGCCTTTCGTCGGGCCACATCCAGCATTTGGTCGCGGTTCGCGTCGTTATCCCAGATCGCCTTAGTGGTGCTGTGGATTTTTCTTCGAATGTTGATCTCCTCGGCCTCGATCTCCGCCTGGAATTGTCGAATGAGCGCCTCGGTCTTCAGCCGCGTCGCCGTTCTCGCCTTCTGATCGTTGAGCCGGACGTTCACGCCACCGCCAACCGCCCAGCCGCTGGAACGGCTGTCCAGATCGCGGGAGCCGAAGGGGAAGAGCGTGCCCTCGACAAAAGTGGTGACGTCGAATTTGCCGCGCACGGCCTGGTCATGTTGGAGTTCGGTGTTGCGGATGGCGTTCTCAAGAACTTCGAAAGCGGGGTTGTTCTGCCGTGCTTTCTCGATGAGTGTTTCGAGACCCTCCGGGGTTTTGGCGGAGACCGCGAAGGGGCTCATCTGGTACTCCGTCATCACGATCGTCACTTCGTTGGTGACGTCCAGCCCCAGGTAGCCCATCAGGACACTCAGGTATTCCGTTTCCCGAGCGCTGTACTGGCCGCGGTAGGATTCCGCACTGCTCCTCACGGATTCGACGCGGGAGCGATCGGCGGCTCGGAGGCGAGGTTCCTTCAGCAGTTTGTCCAGGTCGATGCTCCAGTTCTGGTACGCTTCAACCAGCCGGCGATAGTACATCACGAGGTTGTAATAACTCAGCGCATTCTCCACCAGGGCCCGATAGCTCTTGAGGTAGTCCAACTGGGCTTTTCGGGCGGTAGACTCCTGAAACGCCTGGCTGATGATGCGGTCCTGTCGGCGTCGCGAACCCAGGAAAGGAAACTCCATTCGGGTGGCGATAAACGCGCCCGCTTCGCCGTCCTTGGGGTCGGGTCCATTGATATCCTGTTCCTCATTGAAGCGTGAGAAGAGAGAAGGGCCTACCTCCAACTTCATGACCGAGCCTTCGAAGGTTTCCTTTTGCACTCCGAGAACAGACGTTAGCTCATGGCCGACGCCGCTTCGTTGGAAGGGAAAGCGGGTCAGGTTATTCCGCATCTCGACATAAGGTTCCAGTCGGTTGAGGTTGGCTCGGAACTCCTCCAGACCGTGTTTGGATGCGCGCATTTCTTCGCGGGAAGCGCGCACAGTCGGGTTTTTGCGGAACGCCAGTCGGGCGATGGTCTCGAGGTTCAGGTGGTAGGGGGGGCCCGGGATCCCGTGGTTGCCGTCGGTCTGATTGGCCACCACCTTCGGGCTAGCATTTGTCGGGGGGGTAGTTCGATGGGAAGCCGCTGGAGTGCTACTCGGCCCCGTGGGGGAGGCGGCAGGCAACCGAAGCGTTGAAGAGAACCACAAGCCCGAGCACAGCCAGAGCAGGGGAGCACAGTTCCAGTATCGCGTCGCCAGGACAGGACATCCTTCTACCCCGAAGAGCATCCGGTACATGGAAAGCATCCTGGCGAGTGACGAAGCGGGGGTTCCCCGATCCTTTGGCGTCCATTCGCAGGCGGCGACAGCGGCACCCCGGCTTGGGGGACTTGCCGGTTGTTGGTTCCAGCACATCATTTGCCCGACAGGCCCTCGGCGAGTCCTGGCCCGCTCTGAAGGGGTATAGTAAGCCGTAACCTTCCGGAAAACGACGTCGAGCTGTCAACGGAAAAGACCGGTTGAATCGGCGATGTGCGATCGACGGAGCCGGCCGCCACGGACTTAGAGGACACTCCACTAGTTCGACCGGCTGCTAGGACGCTTGATCAGTCGGAGTGAATTCGCATCGATGAGCGCGGTCCCGTTCATTCCACGCAGTTCGCAAAGCATCTCGATCTCGGTAGGCCCGCTAACTTGGAAGGTATGAACGAGTTCCTGCCACTCGGTCCCGCTCGCGCGAGGAAAGCCGCCTCGCTCACCGGAGAGTCGTAGGGCGATCTCAGGAGTGGGCATTCCGTCGGGAGTCACCCCCGCGTCCAGTCGCACCCTGGCTCTGAGCTCATAGATTCCTTCGTCGAGCAGCTCGGAGTGACGCCAGGAAGCCCAGGTTCGCACCTGGCTTTGGCCTCCGTGGATCTTGAGCTGGTAGTGTCCGTCCTGGAGGGATCGCTCGCCTCGGGCTTCACCCGAGCTGTCGGTCTTGAAGCCCCAGGCCTTGAGGGTGGCGCTGCCGGTTTTGCCGAAAGCCAGGGGTTGGCGCGGGTTGGCCAGTTGATCACCAACGCTGAAAACCCGACGCTCGATCCGATTTCGAAGGCCCGCCACCGCGTTGCTCCAAACGAGGGATCGGCGGGTGTTGGATTGAAAGAGAGGCGCGGTTCGAGTGGCGAGGTCGTCCAGTCGTCGGGTGAGCTTTCCTTCGGTAAAGTAATTGGTGTAAAGCTGCCCGAGGCGTTGTAAATACGCCGCCCGCCCTGCTTTCGTGCTGATCACCGAATCAGCGACCAAGCCTTTGAACTTGGGGTGGATGGTGAACTCCGGGGTGGAGCGATACACGCCGAACAGTTGGTCCATGCCATGAGGGAGAAATGCCAGGCGGCCCGAACTTTGGTTTTTGTAGATCCGGTAATTATTGCGGCCGATGCTGTATCCATCCCAGTGGGACAGCAGTACCTCCATGGCGACCAGGCTGTAGAACCGGTCGAGTTCGATCTGCTTTTCAAGCTCTGCCATCCGCTGATTTGGATCGGCGAAGCGGGCGGTGCGGACCAAGGAGGCGAGGTCCGATTGATCCTCTGGATGCTCGCCTGAGTTCACGGTCAGCTTCTGATCGATATCTCGGGCAAACCCGCTGTCATAGAGGTTGCCTTTGGAGTTCCCGAAATGGCGTTTGAGAAAGGCCTTGGTCCAGCCTTCGACGAGCACATACACGCCGAGCCTGCGTCCATTGAGAGTGACCAGGCAGTGGGTGGCCCGGGGAGTGGGGATATTGGCGGCGTTGCAGACTTCGCGCGCGAGAATTTCGGAGAGGTAGCTCGGATCCTGAACGGAATTGTTCAGGTGTAGCTTTTCGATGTCATGGAACCGTTGGCGGTTGCCATTTTTTCCAAAGTGGAGCGTCAGGGCGGGGCGGTCGTCAAAGGGTCGAAAACTTCCCGCGGCTCCCTTCAAGTGCACAGCCACATTGGTGTATACCCGGTCGCCTTCGTAAACCGTGGCCAGCACATCGGTGCGCTCCTCGTCGGTTCGGCCGCCCTGCCATTGATAGGCCCGGAGCACTTCGGTTCCTTCCTCTGAAATCTCAATGCGGAGGTCGGGGGTGAGCCGCTTCTCGAACAAATCGGCGGCGGGGCTATAGGTGATGCCGATCCACAGCCCGAGCAGGCAAACGAGAAATCTTCGCCAGCAGCAGCCTCTCCCCGGGCCATTTCCCCATCGTTGAATCGAGCGCATGGTGTCGGATGTGGTGGTCTTAGGAGGCATGTCGTAGTCTATTTTCGGGGGAGATTCAAGGGAGGAGATGGACAGGCGTGGTTAGCGCGGCTGATTCAAAGTGGGCGAGGCCTGTAGGGAATCAGATCCCCAGTTGGCGCGAAACTCTGATGAACCCACTTGAAAGATCGTTTCCTGAATCGCTCCCGCTCAACTGCGGTGATTCCATTCAGATCGTCCGTATCGGTCTCGGACCAGCTGGTTTACCCGGTCCCAGGGAATGTTCGCCAGCCGCGGTGAGGATCCCCAGACCTGGGTCATACGATTCCGTATCTCACTCGCCGGCACGCCGAGATTCGTGCAGAACTCCAGATGCGTACGATTGGCGCGATAGTCCGGCTGCTTGGAAGGAAAGCGTAGGAAACGCTCGATCAGGTTCAGGTTGGCCCCGAGGAGCAAACTCCCATGGAACACCAGGGCAGTGCGTTTCCGACGTTGGGCGCTGCCCATCACTTTCCGCTCGTCGAAGCAAAGGTCGGACACGCCTCGCACGGACAGCCGTTCTCCCAAGCCTGGACAGGAGGCGATCGCTTCGCGTAACCGCCCCATGATGAACTGGTTGGTGCCGGTCAGCGTGCTGAGGGGTCCGGTTTCGGGAATCTGAAGAACCAGGTTGTAGTTCAGCACACCTGGCATCTGGACTACCGTTCCACCGCCCGTGCAGCGACGCAGAACCGGGATTCCCGCCGAAACGCAGGCGTCCATTTCCACCTCTTGAGCCACCGAGTTCCCATAGCCCACCACCACAAAGACCTCTGTGGGTTCCCAAAACCGAAGGGTTTGCCCCCCCGAACCGGTATCGCAGTCGTCGAGCAACGCCTCGTCCAGAGCCAGGTTTTCGGCCGGGGTAGGGAGAGTCAGGTCGACAAGCGAGATCATATTCTTACCCTCATCGTCCCTCGGATACCTCCCGAGGTTAAGCGAAAACGGGCGATTTAGAAGGTTAACTGAACCTGTTCATGAGAAAAACCGCTCTTCAACCCTGATATTTTCCCGTCGCAAACTGCACCATAACCCTTGGCAAGGAGCCTCTGGCCCCTATCATGACGAACGTGACTGACAAAGTGAAAGCGTTGAACTCTCAGAGTATGTCGAATCCTGATCCTGCCTCGGAGCGAGAGGTCCGATCGTCGGACGGCGACGAGACCCGGCAATGGTTTAACTCTCTCGAGAACGTGCTCGAGGTGTCCCTCCGTACCAAAGGGGGGGATCAGATCCCGGGGTTTCTCGATGGCTTGATCCAGCGGCTGCGCGGCTCGGGCATCAAAGTCTCGCCCACAGTCAACACTCCCTACATCAACACTATCCCACCGGAGGAGGAGCCTCCCTTTCCGGGCGACCGTGAGTTGGAGAACAACATCAAGAGCTATATTCGCTGGAACGCGATGGCGATGGTGGTGCATGGCAACATGATCTCCGATGGCCTCGGCGGGCATATCAGCAGCTACGCTTCCTGCGCGACTCTCTATGAAGTCGGTTTCAACCACTTTTTCCGCGGTGGCGATGATGGTCCGGCGGACATGATTTACTTTCAGGGCCATACGACCCCGGGCAACTACGCCCGCAGTTTTCTGGAAGGCCGGCTTTCGACCAACCACCTGATGAACTTCCGTCGGGAGCTGGCGGAGGGGGGCGGGCTTTCTTCGTATCCGCATCCCTACCTCATGCCGGATTACTGGCAATTTCCGACGGTATCGATGGGGTTGGGTCCCATCAACAGCCTGTATCACGCCCGCTTCCTGCGCTATGTGCGGGCCCGGAAACTCCACACGACGGAGCGCGAGCCTCGGCTGTGGTGCTTCGTGGGGGATGGCGAGAGCGACGAGCCGGAGACGTTGGGGGCCATCGCCATGGCGGCCCGGGAGAATCTGGACAATCTGGTCTGGGTGGTTAATTGCAACTTGCAACGTTTGGATGGTCCGGTCCGCGGCAATAGCAAGATCATCCAAGAGTTGGAGGGTGTGTTCCGCGGTGCTGGCTGGAATGTTATCAAGCTCATTTGGGGCAGCGACTGGGACCCCATTTTTGCCAACGACCGTCACGGCCTCGTCCTTCGGCGGTTGGAGGAGTGTGTGGACGGAGACTTCCAAAAATACTCGGTCAGCCCGGGCAGCTACATCCGAAAGCACTTCTTTGGCAAGTATCCGGAGCTGAAAAAGCTGGTGAACCATCTGACCGACGATCAGCTGCGCAAGATGTTGCGGGGCGGCCACGATCCCAAGAAGGTCTATGCGGCGTATCACGCTGCGGTCAACCACAAGGGCCAGCCCACGGTGATTCTGGCGCATACCATTAAGGGCTATGGCCTGGGCGAGGCGGGCGAGGGGCGTAACATTTCGCATCAGCAGAAAAAGATGAACGAGAAGGAGCTCCGAGAGTTCCGTTCCCGATTCAATATTCCCATCAGCGATGAAGACATCAACGAACTGCCGTTCTACAAGCCCCCGGCAAACAGCCCGGAGATGAAGTACCTGCTCGAGCGCCGCAAGGCTCTGGGCGGATCGCTTCCGAAGCGGAACGCCGTTCAGCCCAAGCTGGAGATCCCCAAGCTCGAGGATTTTGGTCAGGCGGCCTTGAAGGGCGGCGGTCATCGTGAGGCCTCCACCACCATGGCCTTTGTCGATTTGCTGAAGCGGCTTTTGGATGACAAGAAGATTGGGAAGTATATCGTTCCCATCATTCCGGACGAGGCCCGAACCTTCGGCATGGAGTCCATGTTCAGCCGATACGGAATTTACAGTTCGAAGGGGCAGCTTTATGAACCCGTCGACCGCGAAACGCTGAATTTCTATCATGAGGCCAAGGACGGCCAGATTCTGGAGGAAGGCATCACCGAGGCTGGATCCATGGCCTCGTTTGTGGCCGCCGGAACCGCCTACGCAAACCTGGGCGTTCCCACCATCCCGTTCTTCATCTACTACTCGATGTTCGGTTTTCAACGGGTCGGGGATGCCATCTGGCTGGCGGGCGACAGCCGCGCCAAGGGCTTCTTGTTGGGCGCTACCGCCGGCCGAACCACGCTGAACGGCGAAGGACTGCAGCATCAGGATGGGCACAGCCAGCTCATCGCTTCCACGGTTCCGAACCTGATGACCTATGACCCGTCCTTTGCCTACGAGATCGCGGTGATCATCGCGGACGGCCTGAAGCGCATGTATCACGACGGCGAAGATCTGTTTTACTACCTGACGGTTCACAACGAGAACGTCGTGATGCCGCCGATGCCGGAAGGCTGCCAAGAAGGTATTCTGAAAGGCCTGTATAAGTTCAAGCCCGGACCCGGCAGCTCCAAGGTCAAAGCCCACCTGTTTGGCAGCGGGGCAATCATGGGCTCGGCCCTCAAGGCGCAAACCATTTTGGCGGAGCGCTACGGCGTGTCAGCCGACGTGTGGAGCGCGACGAGTTACCGCTTGTTGCGCAACGACGCGCTGCGTTGCCAGCGCTGGAACATGCTGCATCCGACGGAGAAGCCCAAGAAGTCCTATCTCGAGACCGTGCTGGAGAAGGAGAAGGGCGTCTTTGTATCGGTGTCGGATAACGTGAAGCTCGTGGCTGACCAGATCGCTCCCTGGGTTCCAGGCGGGTTGATGACTCTGGGCACCGACGGATTTGGACGCAGCGAGACGCGTCAGAATCTGCGCCGCTTTTTCGAAGTGGACGCCGAGTGCACCGTGGTTGCCACCCTTTATCAGCTGTGCCGCAAGGGTGAGATCGGCCGGGAAGTGGTCGCCAAGGCCATCAAGGAGCTGGGTGTAAATCCTGAGAAGGTTTTCGGGTACTGTCTGTAATCATCACTTGAACTGAAGAGCACATCATTATGGCTACGGAATCGCATTCATTTCAGGCGGAGATCCAGCAGCTGCTGGACATCGTCATTCACTCTCTCTACACGGATCGCGAAATTTTCATTCGCGAGTTGATCTCCAACGCGGCGGATGCCTGCGAGAAGCTTCGCTTTCTGCAAACCTCTGGGCAGGCGGTTGCCGATCCGAGTGTGGCCCCAGGCATACGCATCACGACCGATGAAGCGGCCGGGACGATCACCTTCTCCGATGCCGGCATCGGGATGAACCGCGAGGAGATGGTTGAGAATCTCGGGACTATCGCTCACTCGGGCACGAAGTCCTTCCTGAAGCAGTTGGCCGAGGAGAAGAAGGGCGACGCCAAGCTGATCGGACAATTCGGCGTCGGGTTTTACTCGGCCTTCATGGTGGCCAAGCAGGTGACTGTGGTCAGCCGATCGTATCGGGCCGAGGATGCGTCCTGGCGATGGGTCAGCCAGGGTACAACGGGCTATCAGATTGAAGCCTGTGATGCCGCCGCCCGGGGCACCACCATTACCTTGGAGCTGAAGGACGACACCAAAGACTTCTCCAAAGAGTCGGAGGTAGAGCGGATTATCAAGCGGTACTCGAGCTTCGTGCCTTTTCCGGTCGAGCTGAATGGAAAGCGACTGAACACGGTTCAGGCGATCTGGACCCGTAGTCGGAGCGAGATCAAGGAGGAGGAGTACACCGAGTTCTACCAGTTTCTCAGCCACGAGCAGCAGGCTCCCTTGTTGCGATTGCACTTCACGGCGGATGCCCCGCTCGCGATTCAGTCGTTGGTATTTGTGCCCGCCTCGAACTTTGAGAGCATGGGCTTTGGCCGCGGCGAGTCGGAGGTGCACCTTTACTGCAAAAAAGTGCTCATTCAGTCCAAGCCCAAGAACCTTTTTCCTGAATGGCTGCGTTTCTTGAAGGGCGTCGTCGACAGCGAGGATCTGCCGCTCAATATCTCCCGCGAGACGATGCAGGACACCGCCTTGATGCAGAAGCTGAACAAGGTTTTGACCTCGCGGTTCCTGAAGCACTTGGACGAAACTTCGGAGAAGGATCCGGAGCTCTACACCAAGTTCTATGCGGAGTACAACCGCTTCATCAAGGAAGGGGTCGTCGTCGACTACACCCACAAGGAGGCCTTGGGCAAGCTGCTGCGCTATGAGTCCTCGACCTTGGAAGCCGGCAAGCAGACCTCCTTGGCGGACTACGTGAAGCGCATGCCGTCGGAGCAGAAGGAGATCTACTGTCTGCTGGCTCAGAATCGCGAGGCCGCGCTCAGCAGCCCCTATTACGAGGTGTTTGCTTCCCGGAAGTTTGAGGTGCTTTTCCTCTATGACCCATGGGATGAGTTTGTGGTCGAGCACTTGGCATCGTTCGAAGGCAAAACCTTGCGTCCTGCCGAGAAGGCGGAGCTGGATCTTTCCGAGAAGGTGCAGGGCGGTCTCACGGACGAGCAAGCGGAAGCGCTCTCCAAATGGCTCAAGGAGTCGCTGGGGGACAAAGTCAACGAGGTGCGTGTCTCCAAGCGTTTGGTGGACAGCCCGGCGGTGGTGGTGGACAGCGACAAGTTCATGACCGCTTCCATGCGCCGTCTGCTGCGTACCGCCAAGCGAGACACGGCTCCCGGTCCTGGCAAGTGCGACTTTGAGATCAACCCGTCGCATCGCCTGGTATCCCAGCTGGAAGGGCTGCGCCAGAAAAACGCCGGTTTGGCTGGCAAGGTGGCCGAGCAGCTGTTTGACAATGCCCGAGTGGCCGCCGGCCTGATGGAGGATCCTCGGGAGATGTTGCGTCGGGCGAATGATTTGCTGACGGAGCTCCTAGAATCCAAGCAGGCGTAGCATCTTCGGTCTAACCGATCCATCCATCGATCATGGCCGAGACAGACTGGGAGCAGCGCTATCAGACCGGGGACATGCCTTGGGAGAAGGGTGAGGCTTCCCCAGGGTTGGTGGATTTCGTGGCTGCCTACCAGGGGCCCAAGGGGCAGTCGGTCTTGGTGCCGGGCTGCGGGACCGGGCATGATGTGCGGGTCTTCGCTGGGGCTGGGTTTCAGGCGGTGGGCCTGGATTTGGCACCTTCGGCCGTGAGTCTTGCTCATGAGCGTACCCAAGCCGCGGGCCTCTCGGCAGGGTTTCACCGTTCGGATTTTCTGTCCGACCCACCTTTGCGCCCATTCGATTGGGTTTTCGAGCATACCTTGTTCTGCGCGATTCAGCCTGAGCGACGCGATGATTATGTCCAAGCTGTGCACCGCTGGCTCAAGCCCGGAGGAGATTACTTGGCGGTGTATTACCTCATCGACGATACCGAAGGTCCACCCTTTGGCAGTACGCGGGAAGAGATTGCGCGACGCTTCGAATCCCGTTTCGAGATGAAGAAGCAGTGGGTCCCGCGGTCCTATCCCAATCGAACTGGCCTGGAGTGGATGGTCTGGTGGCGGGGGAAGCCTTAGGGCCGAAGCCGAGAACCCGCAGGGTTTAAAGAGATTAGCCGGGGCCTGAAGCGCAGCGACACCCCCGGTCTGTCGGCCCCCCTATTCAACAGAACCCTGAAAGGCGTGCCACCCGTCGGCGAACGGACTGACGAACTGCTTAGGTTCCTTGGGTCCGGTAACGCAAGTCTCAGAAGCCGGTGGCATCGCTGCGCGATGCTCCGTACCTTTAGCCTAAAAAGGAGAATGGAAACCACGGATTGCGCGGATCTAACGGATGGGCAAGGAATTGAACGGAGGACCTCATCACTCTAAAAGGGACCGGGACCTCGCGTTAGAGAATGTCACAAATCCTTTTTGATCCGTGTCAACCGAGAAATCCGTGGTTAATCCATTCCCGTTTTTAGGCTTAGGAACCCGACTGGACCACTCGACTCAGGACTCAGACTTGTGACCCAGCGCCGAGAGGCTTTGGTAAAGCCGCTGGCGCCAAAATGGAATAGGGGCCATGAGGACTGTTCCGGAGCCTTCATAGATCCGAACCATCCCTTCCCCGGAGGTCACGCTGCTGAGCAGGCTCTTCGTGGCCTTTTGAACGGTGTACCGGAGCGATGTTTGTCGCGCGATCACGTAGCGTCCGTCCACCACGAGCCGATCGTTATTCAGCTCCAACACCTCGACCGGCCCTTGGGCATTCAGGACCACTTTGCCCTGGCCGCCGACCTTGGTCTGGAAGTCGAGCACGCCTTCGCCGCTTTTGAAGGCCGTCAGCGCGCTCTCCCGATGTATGTCGACCGTGACGCCCAGGTCGGAGGCCCAGTAGGCACCGTCCTCGAGAATCCAGTCCTTTCCGCCCGTTTCAAAAATGTGAAAACCGCCCAGGGAAGGTTCGAGGAACAATTCCCCTGAGCCGGTGTAGGTGGGACGGAAGATGGTTTCGCCGGTGGCCACGGCCTTGAGAAATCCGCCTAGGGAGGGTGCCTTGGACTCCAAGGCGATCTGGCCTCGCATGTAGTAGAGCGCACCTGACTCCGCGCGAACGGCGTCGTTCTCGAGGGTGATTTTTACCAGTCGCACGCCTTCCTGTTCTACGATTTCGAATTTCGTCATGATGAGAGTGAGTTAAGAGCGCTGACGTTTTGAGCCCGCTCCGCAGTTCACCGCCAAGAGGTCGGGGAACCACGGATGCCATGCTAACCGCGGTAGACGATGAGCAGACCGTAATCGGTAATCCAGGCTCGACTGGCCAGATCTTGGTGGGTGTAACTGAACGGGCTGATGCTGATGACATTGGATTCGCCCACCTTTCCCAACCATTGGCAGACGTGTTCGTCAAAGTGATCCTTGCCCACCTCAACGTGGTCGGAGTGGCGGAAGCTCTTCACGCGCATCTGACGGTCACTCTCCTTGGCGGCAACTTCCAGAGTGGTGAGCGGCTTGCTGATCAGCATTTCTGTGGGCCCCTCGTGCACTGGGACTACGAAATGCTTAAACTCCTTGGCTGCCGCGGAGCTTGCCATGGCGTTCATCACCTTATGTGAAGAGAAGGACGTCGCGGATGCGGGTGTCGAGGCCGGCGTTTCCGGCGGGGGCGCGGTAGGCGCTGGCTCCGGGGCGTCCCCGGCTGCGGGCACCGTGACCGTTCGGCTGCAGCTTGGACACTCAATTTCACTCCCCGCGCCAGCCGCATCAATCGAGAGTTCGGTCTTACAGTGAGGACATTCAAAAATGATATCCATAACGCGATGAGGTATCAGAGGTTAATTAAGCGGATACTGGCGCGGAGTCCGGGGTAAGGCCAGAAAAAACGGGGTGCTTTTTGCGCTTGAGGCGGAGGCTCCAGATGAGTAGACGAAGCCCTGTGAAGCTGATTGGGTTAACTGGCGGAGTGGGCATGGGAAAGAGCACATCGGCGGCGTTGCTCCGAGAGCGGGGCGTACCGCTGATCGACACGGATGAAGTGGCGCGTGAGATTGTTGAGCCAGGACAGGCTGCGTTGAACGAGATTCGCCAGGTCTTCGGCGATTCCGTGATCGATCCGGCCGGACGCCTGCGGCGAGACATGCTTGCCCACATTGTGTTTGCCAGCGAGTCCCGTCGTCGTGACCTCGAGGCCATCATGCATCCGCGCATTCGTGAACGATGGGAGGCTGAGGTGCTGCTGTGGCGACAACGCGGTGAGCCGCTGGGTGTGGTGGTAATCCCATTGCTTTACGAAACGCGGGCCGAAGCGGCCTTTGAAGCGGTCGTTTGCGTCGCTTGTTCCGCGGTGACTCAGGAACAGCGGCTGTCGCGTCGCGGGTGGTCACCCGAGGAATCCAAGCGCCGTATCCGCTCGCAATGGCCGGTCCAGAAGAAGATGGAGCTTTCGCGGTTTGTGGTTTGGACCGAGGGGGATCTCGAATCACATCGCGCTCAGTGGCTCAAGATTCTGGGGACTCTGGGGGTAGGTTAGGCCAAGGATGCACAGGCCTGCTCGTTCTCGTTCGTAATCGTAATCGTAATCGTAATCGATCCGGCTGTTTGTCGCCGGAAAAACGCAAAGGTGCGGCGTCGTGCCCTCAGCTTTACCTCCAAAAATGGGGACTAGACAAGCTGGGCAACGCCGGCGTTTCTCACTTTGTCGGCAGGGCCCGAACCCGCAGGGTTCAAAGAGATTTAGCCGGGGGTGCTGTCACCCCCGGAACTCTTAAAAGTACGGAGCATCGCGCAGCGATGCCACCGGCTTCCGAAGCTTGCGTCACCCTACTCAAGGAACCTAATCAGTTCATCAGTCCGGTCCCCTCCCTCCGCGTCTCTGTGGCTCCTCGTTTCATCCTGCTGGGGGCAGTGTTGACTTGGACTGCTCTCCCTCCTAGCGTGGGGTCGATGATTCTCACGCCTGCTGAACTCGACAGTCTGGTCCAAGTCCTGCATCGATCTCCCCATCAGCTGCTGGGCATGCATCCGCTCGGGGACGGGTCTGGCGTGGTGGTGCGCGCTTTTTTGCCCTGGGCGGAGAAGATTGAAATTCATCCGACGGTTGAGAAGAAGATGCCGGTGGTGCCGCTCAAGCGGGTCCATGAGGCTGGCGTATTCGAGGGACAAAGCACGGCTGCCAAAAAGGTTTATGCTTATGATCTGGTGGTGACTGACCACCAGGGTCAACGGCATCAGTTTCGGGATGCCTATTCCTTCCTGCCCACCTTGGGAGAGACCGATTTGTACCTGTTTGGCCAGGGCAACGAGAATCGGATCTATGACAAGCTTGGGGCGCAGTTGCGGGTCATCGATGGAGTTCTCGGAACCAGTTTTGCCGTTTGGGCGCCCAATGCCCAGCGGGTCAGTGTGGTGGGCGACTGGAACGGATGGGATGGACGGTGTCATCCGATGCGCCTGCTCGGGGTTTCCGGAGTTTGGGAAATTTTCATTCCAGGCGTTCGCGAAGGCGCACTCTACAAGTTTGAAATCCGCAACGCCCACGGCGCGATCGTTTTGAAAACGGATCCCTACGGATTCTTTTTCGAAGCGGCCCCCAAGAACTCGTCGATCGTTTGGGATACCCGCAAGTTCACTTGGTCGGATACCGACTGGATGGAGCGGCGCAAAAAGTGCGATCCGCTGCGGTCTCCCATGAGCGTCTACGAGGTGCACATTGGATCGTGGCGCAAGAAAAACGCGCTCGAGTCGTTGAGCTATCGCGAGCTGGCCGGCCCCTTGGTGGAGTATGTGAAGAAAATGGGATTCACCCATGTCGAATTGCTTCCGGTGGCTGAGCATGCCTTTTATCCATCGTGGGGCTATCAGGTCACGGGCTTCTTCTCGCCCACGACCCGCTACGGAACGCCGGATGATTTTCAGTACTTCGTCAACGCGATGCACGAGGCCGGCATTGGCGTGTTGATGGATTGGGTGCCGGCGCATTTCCCGCGGGACGATTGGGCACTGGCCAACTTCGACGGAACCGCGCTGTACGAGCATGAGGATCCGCGCAAGGGTGCCCATCAGGACTGGGGCACGCTGATCTTCAACTTCGGCCGACACGAGGTTCGGAATTTCCTGACCGCGAACGCCCTTTACTGGTGCGAGCGATTCCACATTGATGGCCTGCGGGTGGATGCGGTGGCGTCCATGCTCTACCTGGATTACTCCCGCAAGGAAGGGGAGTGGATTCCGAACGAGTTTGGTGGACGAGAGAATCTCGAGGCGGTCAGCTTCCTTAAGCATTTCAATCACGTGGTCCACACCGAGCAGCCGGGCGTGGTCACCATCGCCGAGGAATCAACCGCTTGGCCCATGGTGTCGCGGCCACCCTATCTCGGAGGTCTCGGTTTTTCGCTGAAGTGGAACATGGGTTGGATGCACGACACGTTGAACTACTTTAAGAAGGACCCGATCCATCGCAAATACCATCAGAACGACCTGACCTTCGCGATGCTGTATCACGGCAACGAGAACTTTGTGCTGCCGCTTTCGCATGACGAAGTGGTGCACGGCAAAGGTTCTCTCAACCGCCGCATGCCGGGTGACGACTGGCAGAAGTTCGCCAACTTGCGGACCCTGCTGGCCTATCAATGGCTATTCCCCGGCAAGAAGCTGATGTTCATGGGCGGAGAGTTCGGTCAGGTGGATGAGTGGAATGCCAATGCGAGCCTCGATTGGTGGCTGCTCGATGCGGGTCCATTCCACTCAGGTTTGCAGCGCTTCGTGGCCGACCTGAATCGTGTCTACTCGGCCCACGCGTCACTTTGGCAAAGTGATTATGATCCGGAAGGGTTCTTCTGGGTGGACTGTTCCGATCACGAGAACAGCGTGCTGTCGTTCATGCGCCAGACTCGCGATCACTCGAGCCGGGTTTTGGTGGTTTTAAATCTGACTCCAGTGCTGAGAACGGGCTATCGCCTAGGTGTGCCTGAGGGTGGAAAATGGCTGGAGGTCATCAATAGCGACGCCGGAACCTATGGCGGCTCCAACCAAGGTAACTTGGGTGGAATGAACACCGACCCGATTCCGGCGCATGGGCATCAGCAATCGCTGTTGCTGACGCTGCCGCCGCTCAGCGTGGTGGCGTTTTCTCCCGAACGAAAGAGCTGACCCGCGCCTTCACCGCTGGGTCCATGCGAATCACCGGGGGCCACGGCCGGTTGAATCCTTCGCCGGCGATCTTGCGGGTGGCGTCGATGCCTTGTTTGGTGCCCGCCCCGATCTGGCTGGTGGCATGATCGAGCACATCCGCCGGCCCACGCGTGAAGATGCTATCCCGCTGCGGATCGGTGTTGGCGCATAGCCGGAAGAGGACCTCACTCGTGTTGTGGACATCGACGTCATCGTCCACCACCACGAGGTACTTGGTGAACATCATCTGTCCCATGCCCCAGAGGCCGTGCATAATTTTGTAGGCCTGCATGGGATAGGTCTTTCGGATGCTGACAAACACCAGATTGTGGAAGACCCCTTCGGCTGGGAGAGCGATGTCCACGATCTCCGGGAAGTTCATCTTGAAGATCGGGAGGAAGAGCTTGAGGGATGCACTCCCGATATAGAAATCCTCCATCGGTGGAATGCCGACAATGGTGGCTGGGTAGACTGCATCCTTGCGGTGGGTGATGCAGGTGACGTGGAATGCGGGGTAGGGTTCCGGTAGGGTGTAGAATCCCGTATGGTCCCCGAAGGGTCCCTCCAGGCGCAGCGGTTCCTGGGGATCGATGTAACCCTCGATCACAAAATCGGCGTTGGCGGGGACTTCCAAGTCGTTGGTTTCGCACTTTACCAGTTCGATCGATTTCTTGCGCAGGTAGCCCGCGAGCAGGAACTCATCGAGGCCATCGGGCAGGGGAGCGGTGGCGGCGAAGGGATACATGGGATCTCCGCCCAGGAAGATGGCGACCGGCATGCGCTGGCCGGTTTCGTAGTAACGTCGGCCGTGGCGGGCCGCCACCTTTTGCAGCTGCCAGTGCATTCCGGTGGTTTTGTCGTCGTAGATTTGAACCCGGTACATGCCTACGTTTCGCTCGCCGGTGTCGGGATCCTGAGTGACCACGCAGGGCAGGGTAACGAAACGCCCGCCGTCCAGAGGCCAGCATTTCAAAATAGGCAGATCGAGCAGGGTAGGTTCGGGTCCAGATCGAGCTGTCAGCCCGGGCGCCTCGGGCCAACTCGACTGTCGCTGAGTCGGAGGATCGAAGTGGTGAATGGCCTCCTTGCATGGGCCGCTTTTGACACGTTTGGGTTTGGCGTGACGGAGGTCGACGGCGGTGCTGAGCAGCCTGAAGGCCTCGCGCAGGCTGGTGGGCGGCTTCGCCTTCATGAGCGAGCCGAGTTCGGCGGCCACGTGCTCGATCGATTCGGCCTCCATGCTCATCGCCATCCGCTTCCAGGAGCCGAGGGTATTGATGGCGACCGGAAACGGGGAAACCTTGCCATTCACGGTGGGTTTCTCAAAGAGCAGGGCTTTGCCGCCCCCCGGCTTCTTCATCTCTTGATCGGCCCATTCCGTGATTTCGAGTTCGGTGGCGACGGGGGTAGCGATTCGGATCAGCTCCCCGGCGTCGGCGAGGCGGTCAACGAATTCACGGTATGAGGCAAATGCCATAGATGGGGGTTAAGCTATCAATGGTTACCCCAATGATCAATGGGGAGGGAGGGACTTGATCGAAGATCGATCCGATTGAGCTTGTAGTTCTGTTTTCCGTCGAGCCCACGCTGGCCCCAGGCTCAGGAAGGGAGGAGGGCGCCGCCGGGAGGGGGGATCACCGTTCGTGAGTGCATGGGCGCTCGGCGCGGCTGGTCACTTCCAGTGCGCAGCCGTTGGGCAGGTCAGGGCTCGAGCAGAGTCTCGCCCTACCGGGTGACGACGGGTGGGTGGTTCTCATTTTCCCCTCACCAATCCTTTGCATCCGGATGGCGGGCCAAGTATAACAGCCGGGCTAACTTATGAGCTCAGGTACCCGTCATTCTTCCGCGTCTTCCGACACCGCGTCGGCAGTCCTGCCCCCGGCTAAAAAGCTGTTGGTGGCCAACCGCAGTGAAATCGCGATTCGCGTCTTCCGCGCCGCCACTGAACTCGGGCTGCGCACGGTCGCGATCTACGCCCAAGAGGACCGGTTGAGCGTGCATCGCTTTAAGGCGGACGAAGCCTATTTGGTCGGCAAGGGCAAGGGACCGGTGGCCGCCTATCTGGATATTCCGAGCATTGTGGCGCTGGCTCAGGAAAAAGGGGTCGATCTGATCCACCCTGGTTACGGCTTCCTCAGCGAAAACGCCGAGTTCGCCCGCGCTTGCGCGGCGGCTGGCATCACGTTCGTGGGCCCCAAGGCAGACTTGCTCGAGATGATGGGGGACAAGACCACCGCCCGTTCCCTCGCTCAGCGCCTGAATATCCCCACTCTCCCGGGCACCGAAGACCCTATCACCGACCGCGACGCCGCTATTAAAACAGCCCGCGATATCGGCTTCCCGCTCATCATCAAGGCGGCGTTTGGCGGCGGCGGACGCGGCATGCGGGTGGTTAAGACCCCCTCCGAGTTGGCACCGTTGTTGGACGAAGCCCAGGCCGAAGCAGGTCGCGCCTTCGGCAATTCGGCCGTCTTCCTCGAGAAATACATCCCCCACGCCAAGCACATCGAGGTGCAGGTCCTGGGCGATAAGCACGGCAATGTCCTGCATCTCCACGAGCGCGATTGCTCGGTGCAGCGTCGTCACCAGAAGGTGGTGGAGATCGCTCCGAGCGTGGGCCTGGATGATCATGTTCGCCAAGAGCTCTGCCTGGCCGCCGCCCGGCTTGCCAAGGAGATCGGCTACGACAACGCCGGCACGGTGGAATTCCTCTACGACCTGGATCGGAATGACTGGTTCTTCATTGAGATGAATCCGCGCATTCAGGTGGAGCACACGGTCACGGAAGTGATCACGGGCATCGACCTGGTTCGCGCGCAGATCCTGATCGCTCAGGGCCATTCCATGTTTGGAGATCTGGTGGGGCTTCCCGCCCAGGACAAGGTTCCCCGTCAGGGCTACGCGATTCAGAGTCGTGTGACCACGGAGGACCCGGAGAACAAGTTCACCCCCGATTATGGTAAGATTTTGACCTACCGATCCGCCGGCGGATTCGGCGTGCGACTCGACGGCGGCATGGGCTACGCCGGAGCGGTCATCACGCCCTTCTACGATTCGCTCTTGGTGAAGATCACCGCCTCCGGCCAGAACTTTTCCATCGCGCTCCAGCGCATGGATCGCGCCTTGCGCGAGTTTCGGATCCGCGGGGTGAAGACCAACATCCCGTTCCTCGAGAACCTGATCGCCAACGACACCTTCCGCGAAGGGCGGGCGACCACCACCCTGATCGACAACACCCCGGGGCTGTTTACTTTTAAACCGCGGCGGGATCGGGCGACGAAGCTGTTGAACTTCCTGGGGGATGTCATCGTGAACGGCAATCCTCATGTCAAAGGGTATAAGCAGGTGGGCCCAACGCCTCTGCCGACGCCTCCGACCTGCGATCACAAAGCGACTCCGGCCAAGGGCAGCCGCGATTTGCTCCTCGAGCTGGGTCCCAAGAAGTTCGCGCAATGGGTGTTGAAACAAAAGCGCCTGCTGATCACCGACACGACGTTTCGCGATGCACATCAGTCCCTGATGGCGACCCGGGTTCGCAGCTACGACATGCTCGCCGCGGCCGATGCCGTCGCGCGTCGCACCCCTGAGCTGTTCTCCCTGGAAATGTGGGGTGGAGCGACGTTCGATACCTCGATGCGCTTCCTGCGCGATGATCCCTGGCAGCGCTTGCGCCTGCTGCGCGAGAAGGTCCCGAACATTTGTTTCCAGATGCTGTTCCGTGGCAGCAATGCCGTGGGCTACAGCAATTATCCCGACAACGTCGTCGCTGGCTTCGTGAAGCATGCCGCGGAGGCCGGGATGGATATCTTCCGGATCTTCGACTCGCTGAACTATCTGCCCAATCTCAAGGTGGCGATGGAAGCAGTGCAGTCGACGCATGGGATTTGTGAGGCTGCCTTGTGCTACACCGGCGACATCCTGGATCCCAAGCGCACGAAGTATTCGCTGAAGTACTACATCCAGCTGGCGCGCGAGTTGGAGAAGATGGGGGCGCACATGATCGCCATCAAGGACATGGCCGGCCTCTGCCGTCCGTATGCGGCGCAGGCTTTGGTGAAGGCCTTGAAGGAGGAAGTGGGACTTCCAATTCACTTCCACACGCACGATACCAGCGGCATCAGTTCCTCGAGTATCATCAAGGCGTCGGAGGCGGGCGTGGATGTGGTGGATCTGGCGATTGCGAGCATGAGCGGCAGCACCAGCCAGCCGAATCTCAACTCGATCGTCGCGGCGTTGCAGAACACCCCGCGCGATACCGGCCTTAACCTGGATACCCTCAATGAGTTCTCGGACTATTGGGAACAGGTTCGCGAGCTGTACAAGCCCTTCGACACGGCTCCCAAGACCGGCAGTGCCGAGGTCTATTTGCATGAGATGCCAGGCGGTCAGTACACCAATTTGAAAGAGCAGGCGGCGAGCATGGGTCTTGGTCATCGGTGGCCGGAGATCGCCCGATGCTACGCGGAGGTGAATCAGCTCTTGGGCGACATCGTGAAAGTCACGCCCAGCAGCAAGGTGGTTGGGGACATGGCGCTGTTCCTGTTCACTCGTGGCATCAAGCCGCAGGATGTGGTGAATTTGGAGCCGGGCGTCACCCCGTTCCCAGCCAGCGTGATCGACATGCTGCGTGGCGGGTTGGGACAGCCGATGGACGGATGGCCTAAGGACGTGCAGAAAGTCGTCCTAGGGAAGGAAAAGCCGCTGAAGGGCCGTCCGGGCGCTGGGCTTGATCCCTTGAACCTCAAGGACGAGCGCAAGGCCCTGACGAGCAAACTCAAACGGGAAGCGACCGAAGATGATTTGTATAGCCACCTGATGTATCCGGAAGTCTTCGCGGAGTACGCGAAGTTCCAGCATCAATATGGCGATGTGAGCGTTCTGCCCAGCGGTTCGTTCTTCTACGGCCTCAAGCCCGGAGAAGAGATGAGCGTGGAGATCGAGCCAGGCAAGACGCTGTTCATGCGTCTGATCAATGTTGGCGCGGTGGACAAAGATGGCCGTCGCACGGTCACTTACGAACTCAACGGCATGACCCGTGAGACCCATGTGCTCGACAAGTCCGTCAAGGCGGTCGCCAAGACGCGCGCCAAGGCGGATCCGGCCGATCCGTTGCAGGTGGGTGCACCGATCCCGGGAATTATCACCAGTGTGAACGTGAGCGTCGGCAACAAGGTGGCCAAGTCCGCCAAGCTGTTCACCATGGAAGCCATGAAGATGCAGACCACCATTTATGCTGCGGCTGATGGCGTTGTCAGCGAGATCTTCGCCCAGGTGGGTGAAAGCGTCGAGAGCAAGGACCTCTTGATGAAGCTGCGTGCGTGAGCGGTCCTCTCCAGTCTCGGAGGCTGGGGCCTGGGCTGAGGAACCGGTCATGAACACGAGATCATGGTTCGCCGCCAAGCTGCTGGGGTTGCTCCTGGGCGTGTGGTGCAGTGAGGTTCACGCGGCTCCGGCTCAACGACGGATTCTTTACAACCTGGACGGTGACTCCTGCATGACGCTCAAGGCCGGGCGGAAAGGGCCTGGTCCCATCGACACCGCCGACCTGCGCCGGATCGTGGAGGAGTTGACGGCGAAGGGGAGTCAGGTGGACACCCTCCTCGTCTGCATCAATGCTCAGGTGCTGTACTTTCCCACCCGTGTGGGCACGTTGCGTGGGACGCTCTCCACTCCCGAGGAGCGAGAGAAGTGGCCCGAAGGCGAGCGGCAGCGCTTTCGCAACCTGCAGAGCTTCTTCGATCAAGGAATCGACCCCTACGCTATCATTTTGGCCGAAGCTCGGAAGAAAGGCTTAGAGGGCCTGCTGACGTTCCGGATGAACGATGCTCACGGAAACGACTTTTTACGGACCGCCTTCTGGCGGGATCATCCGGAGTTTCGATTGGGCAATGGCGCTCTGGATTTTGGGCAGCAGCCGGTTCGAGACTACGTGTTTGAGCTCATTCGTGAGGCCGTGCAGCGGTACGACAGCGATGGCATTGAGCTGGATTTTCAGCGGTTTCCCACTTACTTCCAGACCGGCACCATCGAGGAGCGAATCGCGCAGATGAATCCTCTCGTGGAGAGGGTGAGGGCGTTGCTGGACGACGAAGGGAAGAAGCGGGGGCGACGTTTGGTGTTGGGGGTGCGCGCTCCTTCGAATTATGGTCGCACGCCCCCCAGTGAAGCGGCTTCGCGAGAGATCGGGTGCGATCCGGTTGGCTGGGCCCAGCGAGGTTGGATCGACTTCCTTACCGTCAGCGAGTTTTTGTTCGAACGTTATGACCTGGCGATTCGGCCGTGGAAGCAACGTCTGCCCAACCTGCCAGTGTATGGGAGCATTGAATGCACCGAAGGTGGGACGCTGGAACAAAACCTGACGGCCACAAAGTATCGTCGCGCCGCCCGGCATCTGTGGAAAGACGGTGCGGATGGGATCTACCTGTTCAATTTCTTCACGACTCGCGAAAATGGGGCCGAAGCCTTCGAGCCGCCCTTCGAAGTGATGCAACAACTCGGTTCGCTGCCGACGCTGGAGAACTTCCCCATCCCGCCGTGGGAGACGAATCGATCGCTCGTTACAGTGAAGCGACAACTCTACGAGAAGCACCCCCAACCTCGCACAGCCGCGATGGTTGCGGTTCACTCAGTTGGCCCCCAGCTAGAGCTGAGGGAGTGGCGAGCCCGGGAAAGCGTGAGTGACGTCGCGGACCGTCAGCAAGCCCGCTGGTCGATCGATAATGGACGAACGTGGTCGCCTTGGGCGGCCCAGGCGGCATCATCTTTGGTCGACTATGGCACCATCAAGGCCACGGAGATCGGTTGGGGCGATGTGTTCGATCCCGCCTCGAAAAAACTAGTCCAAACCTGGCTGCGCCAAATCGAGATCCAGGGGGTTTTCTACAATGCGAGTTTCGTTCGCACCTCGGAGGATCAGGGTCGGACCTGGAGCGCGCCATCGGTTCTGCGGTATGAGTCGGGACCCGAGTTTGATTCCAAGAACCCCCTGCAGTCAGACTATCTACAACGGAACAATGGGTATCCTGGAAATCAGATCTTAGTAAGGCGGGATGGGAGCCTGGTAATCTGTCTGGCGCACGCCAATGCTCTCCGCGACTCCGGCAACGATCGGCGTCCGTGGCGGATGGGGGCCGTGCTCTTCTTGGGACGCTGGAATGTGCAGAATGCTGCGTACGAGTGGACACCGGGCGCCCGAACCGAGATTGAGCCGGAGCGATCGGCGCGCGGTTTGATGGAGCCGGAGGTGGCTGAGTTGACCGACGGACGTCTGCTGGTGGTTTGGCGCGGTTCTAACACGGGATGGGATGGCTCGGTCGCGAAGGAACCGGGACGCAAGTGGTTCGCGATCTCCGTGGATGGTGGTCGGAGCCTGTCTGCCGTTCAGGAATGGAAGTATGCCGACGGAGGCTCTTTCTACTCGCCGTCCTCGATCCATCGCATGATCCGCCATAGCGTCACCGGTAAGCTTTATTGGATCGGGAACATTTGCCTCGAACCGCCAGATGGGAATCTTCCGCGTTATCCCCTGCTGATCGCAGAGGTGGACGAGACCCAGGCTGCGTTGCGTCGGGAGACCCTTTCCGTGATTGAAGATCGCTATGCGTTCCAGGGGCCAGCGGTTCAGTTTTCAAACTTTTCCCTCTATGAGAATCGTGAAACTCACGACCTGGAGCTATACCTAACGACCTATGGACAAGAGCCCGATCCGAAGGATTGGGCGACCGCGGATTGCTATCACTACTCGGTGCAGCTGAAGTAAGCCGTAATACTAGCAGCGTCCACGAAGTTCGAAAGCGGGCCGTCGGAAATAGGAGAGGAGACATATTGCCCACGGAACACGCGGACCACACGGATCTGCAGAGGGACTTGCGAGGGCCGAGCCGACTGACGGTAACGTTCTTCTGAATTCCCTCCGACGCCGTTGCACTGCTCCTTCTTTAAGCAAAACATCAGCGGATCCGCTCTTTTTCGTAGGAAAAATATCTAGCAGCGTGTCGCGGCGCTTCCTACGTCATTCTTTAGTACCAATGAGGTTCAAAGCCGAGCACACATCGGGTGGGGACAAGTCCGACAGGCTGCTAGGGCATTTGGTTGAACAGGGCAGGGGCTGCAACCCTTGGAGGTGGCGGGGCTGAATACCGTCGCCAGCCGGGGAACAACGGGGTGGACGGAGCTCCTACGAACTCAAAGGAATAGCCCACCGTTTCGAACTGTTCGTGAAAGCGGGAGGAGACCATGGCCGCTTGGAATGCCCGTCGTTGCCAGTCTGACCATGCTCGCCATTGCGCCTCCGGACTGGGGGGAGGGACTTTCGCCAGGCTGTCGTTTCGGCATCTCCCCGAGTTGAGGTTTTCCTCTGAAAAAATAGCATCCAGATACTGGGGAGCCGGGTCGAGATTCCCGTTGGTCATCTTCCTCACGAAACCTTGATAGTGCTCGCGGCAGCCTTTCAGATCCTCGATGCGATAGTGGTCCATAGCTGCCTGTCCTGGCTCGGTTAAGAACTCCGTGCTGGCGCCGATGGTCTCCAGGATCGCGCTTACGAAACGACGCCTCTTCGGGTCGCTTTCGAGGTCACCGATTTGCTCGAGTATGGCATCGGCGACATTCGGCAGCCGGTTGATCCGGTCCTTGAATTGGAAATCGCAGACCTTGGCCATGCCTGGGCTCGCCTCCGAGTCCTGATGGATCGATCGGTATCGGGCTTCGGCGCGCGGTATGGCGTGACGAACCAGATTGGCAACGGTGAACCGGCGCAGGGGGGGACAGGTCCGAAGGCTCGCGTGGTAGGTCAGCACTGTTTCGGCGTGAACATTGCCATAGAAACCGACGCTTCGAAACCCTTCGAGCTCCTGAAACATTTGATCGATGGATCTGGGAGTCGCTTGAGGCCCCACGCAATGGGCGGTTAGAAACGCGGCGTGACGCTCCAGGAATTCTGGAGTGCTGACGTGATGGTAGTGAATCGAATTCGAGATGGGAGCTGAACCGCAGCTGCAGCAGATATCGGGGTGCTGGTTCAGGCTAGCTGCCAGCCAGCCTGCGGCCGAGGCACCTGAGGAAGTGACCAAAAAATAGCGTTTCATACGATGGTGTTTCGTGTTGGAAACCGACGGCTCGGCGGCATTTCTCTCCATCCCCTTTTGCCGGGAGCGTCTGCAGACCGTTGGGGTTAGAATCGGCATTCTCATCTTGGCCTTGAGGCCAATCCATGCCGCCCTACTGCATGGATTGGGCTTGAGGCACCCTGGTGAAACCCCGCTTCTCGGCCTTGCCTCTTGAGGCGGGCGTTGCGACTCTCTCGCCACATGTTGCCGGTCTTTACACCTTCCGAATGGCTGATGGCTTTGATCGCCGCCACCGGCGTGGGTGTATCCAAGAGCGGTCTGCCCGGCATCAGCCTGTTTCATGTGGTGGTGTTTGCGTCCCTGTTCCCGGGAGCGGCTTCCACAGGTGTGGTGTTGCCGATGTTGATTGCGGGTGACATCGGGGCGGTGTGGCTATTCCGTCGAAATGCGCAATGGGTGTATGTCCTTCGCACCTTGCCGCCGGCGTTGGTGGGCGTCGCTGTTGGATGGTATCTCATGGGACGATTGCCAGGGGCCAAGTTCGGTCCGTTGATCGGCGGCATCGTTTTGACACTCGCATTGCTCCAGTTGATACGGCACTGGCGTCCGGGCTGGTTCAACCAAGTTCCGCATTCCATTCCGTTTGCCTGGACTATGGGATTCCTGGCGGGGGTGACCACCATGATGGCCAATGCCGCTGGGCCGGTGATGGCGCTCTATCTTTTGGCGGTGAGCTTGCCCAAGGACGCGTTTATCGGCACGGGAGCTTGGTTCTTTCTGATACTGAATCTGCTCAAGGTTCCGTTTAGCTTGCAGCTGGGGTTGATCAGCGGTTCGACGCTTAGCTTCAATCTGTTGCTGTTACCCTGCATCATCGGCGGGCTTTTCCTGGGACGCCACTTGGTGGCGCGGCTCCCGCAGAAGTGGTTTGACAGCTTGGTGCTGGTGTTGGCGGTGGTAGCTGCGGCTCGGTTGATTTTTGGGTCGTGAGGTGGTGGGTGGTAGAGGTGGTAGGTGGTAGGTGGTAGGTGGTAGGTGGTAGGTGGTAGGTGGTAGGTGGTAGGTGGTAGGTGGTAGGTGGTAGGTGGTAGGTGGTCTTCTCGTTCCCGGCATCGGACTCGACAAAGTTTCCGACGAAGCTTCCGACAAAGGGTTTGGAAATCTGTCTCGAGTCCCCATTTCCTCGTGCAAATAAAAAGCGCGGCGGGACGAGCCCGCCGCGCTTGATTCGATTTGCTCCGATTCTCAGTTCGGGTTGTGGGGCGTGTTCTTCTATCGCACTGCTCATGAAGCATTTTGTAAGCGCCACGGACGATCGATCGGCGAGCGGAGGTCTCCATATCCGCCGGTGCATCCGACTGGCTCATCGACTCGAAGCTGGTCAGCGATTTGTAGAAAGCGCTCGGAACGACCTTTGCATCCCACCATCCGAGCAACATGGCCAGCGCGGTGGGCCCACAGCCTACCAAATCGCACCAGTCCGAGCTGTCTCGCAGCTGATACCAATGACGCTGGTCCGACCAGTTGCCGGCGTAGGCTTCCACCTTGGTTTCCCAATGCGGTGCCTCGATGCCTGCGAGTGAGGGCTGGAGGCCGCCCACGATACCTGCAGGGAGGACCTGCAGGACATACTGTTCGAGTTTTTCATCAATGCGCACGATCAGCGGTGCACTTCCAGGGATGCGACCTAGCACCCGGATCCCGCCGAGACGGGAAACTGGGGTGATCTCAGCCAAGCTTCGAGGCTCCTCCCAGTGAAGGGTGACGTCATCCACCTGTTTGCCGGGGAGCAGTGAAACCGTCTGGCCGACGCGCACCTGGAGGATCGTGGGTTGTTTGCCATCCTCAAGATCCCATTGGAGCCGGGCATATTCGGCACGTCGTTTGCGCATCGTCTCGATGATGGGGTTGACCAGAAAGTCCCGCTTCATCTCAGCGTAGCTGCGATAGGGCTGATTCCGGATACCGGTGGGCTTGGCTGGGACATTGCTGACGCCCGTTTCAGAATCAATCTCCCCGGTGAATCGTCGGTTGACGATGTTCGAATACGCGTGAGGGATGAAGAAGGGCTCGGTGCCCTGGTTGGCGATGAGGCGGCCGGCGGAGTCTTCTGCAGCCCAAAAAGTGGGGCTGACGCGCAGGATCTTGTCGGGAGACTGAGTGCCGCATCTCTTGAGCAGCTGCTCTCCCTTGGTTAATCCCTCGGTGCTGAACTCGAGGAAAGTGAATTCGGGTCTGCCCCAAGCACAACAAAGGGCTTATCCCGTAACGATTACACACCTTTCTACGAGATTTACGAGAACCTCTTACGTGGAATGGCAAGAAAGAGTTGGGGTGGGGGTTCGTTTCGCAGTCGCAATCGCAATCGGGGCAGCCAGGTAAGTCTATGGACTGCGGAGACATGTCTCCGCCTTTCGTTCGCGCCTCGCCGAAACCCCAGGCGACCGTGTGTGGGGGCAGATGAGCGAATGGGGTTTGCCGAGGCGTATAGGAAAAGCGGTGGCATGCCACGCGCAGACCATAGAGCCACACTTCTTCGCACGGTAACGGAGAGCGCGATCGCCCTACGGACCGCGGTGGCACGACCTAAGCATTACCCACAAGTTCGGAGGGCTTCCTCCCTATCCCAACGGGATTGCGCCTCAAAGCCCAGGGTTGCGAGGAACGAGCTACCCTGGGAAAAGCCAATAGAATTCACAACCCCATGGTGGGTTGCGGTCCCTTGGGGCGTTTAGCTGATCCAGACGCAACCCGCGATGGGGTTGTCAGAAAACAACGACTAACCCAGGGTAGGCGCTCCTGAGTCGCGCCAACCCTGGGCTTTGAGGCGGAATCCCTGTGGGATTCTAACATCTGGTTGAAGAAGTTGTGGGTAATGCTCAGAGACCTCTACCGCTTTAGTCCCCTCGGCGTAGCCGGGATCCCCCTCCGGGGGCACTGAAAAGCTGTAGAGGGCTACAGCAGTCCAAGACGCTTCGCGACCGAGCTGGGCCGTATGTAATGCAGCAGCCTTCTATCCCCAGCTAATCCCTTTGAACCCGGTGGGTTCTCGGCACCGGTGGTGGCAACTAGGAAGCTGCGATGGGCTGGAAGACTTCCCCCTCGTTCATCGTCGCTCGTTCGGGGCGGCCCTTGAATCGGTAGGTGAGCTGGGTGTGATCGATTCCCAGGAGCCAGAGGATGGTCGCATGAAGGTCGTGGACATGCATGCGGTTCTCGACTGCGTGCAGCCCCAAGTCGTCGGTGCTGCCGATCGTCTGGCCGCCCTTCACTCCGCCACCGGCCATCCACATGGTGAACCCGCTGGGGTTGTGGTCACGACCGTCGCCCTTTTCGGACATCGGAGTACGACCAAACTCACCGCCCCAGATGACCAGGGTTTCATCGAGCAGACCCCGCGACTTGAGATCTTTCAGCAAGCCGGCCACTGGCTTATCCATCGCCCGGCACTGCTCGCTGTGATTCTTTTCGATTTTCTCGTGGGCATCCCAGCGGTTGCCAGCCCCATGGTAGAGTTGAACGAATCGCACACCGCGCTCGACCAGCCGTCGCGCCATGAGGCACATCTTGCCAAAGCTCTGCGTTTCCGGGCGATCCATGCCGTAGAGCATCTGGGTAGCTTGGGTTTCCTGAGCAAGATTGACCGCTTCGGGGGCTTCGCTCTGCATTCGGAACGCTAACTCGTAGCTCGCGATCCGAGCCTCCAGTTCCGTCTGGTCGGGGTGTTGGGCGGCGAAGCGGCGGTTGAGTTGGTCGAGGAAGGCGAGCTTCTGGCGCTGCTGGGCGTCGGTGGTTCCTTCCGGCACGTTCAGGTTGGGAATCGGTTCCGAATCGATGTGCATGCGGACGCCCTGATACATGGCGGGCATAAACCCGGATCCCCAGTTGCGCGGTCCGTTGACGACCTGAGCCGGCGCATCCTGCATCACGACGAAGCTCGGCAGGTTTTGGTTGAACGTTCCCAGGCCATAGCTCACCCAACTGCCGAGCGATGGCCGGCCGGCCAAGATGGATCCGGTGTTCATCTGGCAGATGCCCGAGGAGTGATTGATACCCTCCGCCCAGCAGGAACGCACCACGGCCAAGTCATCGGCGCAGCTGGCGATCTCCGGGAGCCAGTCGGAAATCCAGAGTCCTCCGCTCCCGTGTTGTTTCCAGGCTCGCTTGCTGCCGAGGATCGGAGAGTGAAACTCGCCCATCGAAGTGATCACCCGCTTGAAGCTGGGAGGAATCCGCTGGCCGGCCAGCGTGTTGAGCAGCGGTTTTGGATCGAAGGTATCGAGATGGCTCGGGCCGCCTTCCATGAACAGGAAGATGACATTTTTAGCCCGCGGCCTTTGATGCGGGAGACGGGCAGAAGCTTTCACCCCTGGCATCATGGCGCCCACCGCGTCGGACTGGAGCAGGTGGGCGAGGGCTAAGGCGCCGAAACCGCCCCCTGAGCGCCGGAGGAATTCGCGTCGGCCCAAAAAAACGGAATCTGCCTGAGATCCTTTCGGTGTGCTCAAAGGGTTACTCGACATAAAGGAATTCGCTCGAGTTTAACAGCGCGTGACAGAAATCTCCGAATGCCAGGAACTGGGCCGTGAGTCGCGTTGACGGGGGAGCGGTTCGCCACTCGATATCGTTGGCCAGGGCCGACCGGTCCTTAAAATAGCTCGGTTTCGGCTCGAAAGCCCAAAACCCCAGCGTGTCCTTTCCTGTCCCGGGACGACGGAGCTGAAGCTCCTCCACCCCAATGAGCCCGCGGGTGATGCGGACGTCGTCGATCAAGCCGTCCCACCTCTGAAGTCCGTTCCGGCTGGCTCCAAACGTTAAAGCGGTTAGAGTCCGATCGGACAGGCCGGAGGGGACAGTGACTTGAGTGGTGGCCAGAGGTTCATCCTCGTTGGATAGGTCTTTGGCGTGAAAGGTGACCATGCCACCGACGGGATCCAAGGCCGCTGCCACGAAGTAGGGACGGTCGAGCCGGATGACGAGCTCCGATGCGACGATGGAGGGCTCCCCTGAGTTGGCGGAGGCTATCTCCATCACCAGTGATTGTGGTTTGCCTCGGAACTTCTTTCCCGTGACAGCCAACGCCCATACCGGGCTGGCGGAGATGGCATCGTGCCCGGCCAAGATGGTTCTGGAGGAGGCATCTTCGGCGTAAGAGCGGAGCAAAACGAAGCCCTCGATGGTCTTGCTACCGGCGGGGTAGGGGCGCGTCAGGGGCGCATCGAGGTTATCGTTGCCCCCTTTGAGCTGGATCACTGCGGCCCTGCCATCCCGGTAGGGTATCTTGGCGGATGCAAATGAGGCTGCCGCCGAAACAGCCAGCTCGGGATCGACCAACCGCTCCTGGGACTCGAGAAATTCCTCAGCCTCGCGAATCTCGCTGGGGGTCGGAGCACGTCCTAGAAGTGTTTGATACGCGGCTCGGATTCGATCGGACGCCTGGTTCGGAAAGCGACCATCGATGCGGGCGGCGATTGTCCGCGCTTTCTCCTGCATGAAAGCGCTGTTCAACAGCAGCAGCGACTGAATGGGAGTGGTGGTGGCATCACGGCTGCAGGTGCTCGTGAAGTTTTGCGGCGCGTCGAAGGTGTCCTGCAGCGGATCTCGGGTGTTGCGCAGAACCTTGCCATAGATGCTGCGATAGGCCTTGGAGGCATCCACCGACGGACCAGGGCTGCCCGGTTTGAGCTCGCCACTGGCCAAGAGCAAGGCGTCGCGGAGTTGCTCGGCGCTCAACCGGCGGGCCTGGCCGTGCCAGAGCAGCCTGTTCTCGGGATCCACGGTTTGTCCGTGTTGCCAACGATCCGCTTCCGCCTGGTCCGGGCCTTTAGTGGGAGCGGGAGTGGTCCGCGAGGAGGCGGATTCGACGACAACTTCCTCACTCGGCGCGGTCGCCTGACGATAGGTGTGAGAGGTGACCATGAGCCGGTGAAGATGTTTCAGGCTCCATCCTCGGGATACGAACTCCGCGGCCAGCCAATCCAGCAGCTCGGGATGCGTGGGCGGCTCCCCCAGTTTGCCGAAGTCACTGCTCGTGGCCACGAGTCCCTTTCCAAAGTGATACTGCCAAACGCGGTTTACCATCACGCGAGGGGTGAGGGGATGGTCGGGGCGGGTAATCCAGTTTGCCAGGGCGGCCCGTCGACCGGTGGAGCGGGGAGACTGCGGCAGCGGATTCACCTGAGCTGGTCCGGGCGCGATGACGCTCAGGAATCCTGGATCGATGACGGTGTCCGGGTGTCGTGGGATGCGGGTGGGCGGCGGGGTTGGCCCAACGTCCTTCGCTGTCATGGCCATGGGTAGAGGGCTGGGCAGGAGCGAGTCATACTCGGCGAGCTGCTTCCGGAGCGCCGTCAGCTTTTCTTTTTCCTCGGGTCTGAGGCGGGGTGTGAGACGCTCATAGGCGTAGGTAATCTGCCGGTAAGCGAGTTCAGCGATTTGATGTTCGTACGGCGTGCGCTGATCCACCGGCTTGCGCATGAGCGCTTGAGTTTCGGGGGGGAATTTACTACGCAGATCATCAGAGGCGCTCTGCCGTGGTGGGCTCTCAATCTCTCGGATCTGCGACCGGATGGACTCGGTCTTTTCCATCCAGAGATCGAGCCGAGCGACGTAAGCCGCCCGTTCCGCGGGCGTTGCTACCGGGGTGTCTTCCTGGGGGAGAAGGGCGCTGAAGAAGGCCTGGAATCGATAGTAATCCGATTGAGGCAGCGGATCAAATTTGTGGTCGTGGCACCGGGCGCATTGAAGTCCCACGCCTAGGAACACCTCGGCGGTGGTGTCGGTAATGTCGTTGAGCAGGGTGCTCCACTGGGCTACCGCGTCGCGGTTGTTGTATTCGTAGATGCCGTGCCGCAGAAAGCCGGTGGCGATGAGGGCGTCGGTGTCTTCCGGCCACAGCTCATCACCGGCGAGCTGTTCCTGCACGAATCGGTTGTAGGGCTTGTCTTGATTCAGCGAGCGAATGACATAGTCGCGATAGCGCCATGCGTTGGGTCGGAAATCATCGATGCGGTAGCCATCGGAATCGGCATAGCGAACCAAATCCAACCAGTGCCTGGCCCAGTGCTCGCCGTAGTGAGGAGAGTTCAGTAGGTCATTGACGAGGCGCTCGTAGGCATCGGGTGCCGGATCCTGCTCGAAGGCCCGCACCGCCTCGGGTGTGGGCGGGAGCCCCCAGAGATCGAAGTAGAGACGCCGGATCAGGGTGCCGCGGTTGGCTTCCCGACTGGGTGAGAGTTGGTGAGATCGCAGCGTGGCCTGAATGAACGCGTCGATTTCATTTCGGCACTCAGTGCCTTGGGGCTTGGGGACGGGCGGTTTCTGGATGGAACGAGAGGTCCACCATGGGGGCGTCGGTGTCGGGGTAACCGCGGAGAGGGAGGTGACGGTGCTGGCGAGGACGGCCACCATCAGAACCCGTTGGCACCAGGAGGGAGGCGGCCAGCCTGGGCCTGCTCCTACCTCGTGGGACGGGGCGTCGACCATCCTCGGCCGTGAATTCCCGGGAGCTCGGGATGGGAACCAGACTAGGAGGCCTTTCCGCATGGTTAGAAGAGTGTCATAGAGACTCGCCGCAGTTGAACCAGCGTTCTGGAACCTGTTGATGCGGAGAGAGCTCGTAGCGCCATGCGTTCTGCGTGAAGGGCATGGGGCTCGCGGTGGCCAAACGCATCAGGGTGATCACGCTGCTAGCCTAGTCGGATTTTGCCGCCCTGCAAGTGTCATCCGGGGGGGCAGCGGTTCTGATCCTGGATGCTAGAGTGCCGACCGGGGACAAGTCCGACGGGCGGATAGTCCCGATTCCCCGGTGCAAACAAAAGCGCGGCGGGATGGTCCCGCCGCGCTTGGCCCGATCACCCGACACTTTCAGTTCGGGTTGTGGGGCGTGTTCTTCTGCCACATCCGGGTGGTGAGGCCTAGGAAGACATCGTGGGCGCTATACCAGGACGGACTGCTATTCTTCCATCCCTCATTGCACTTGAGCCAGCGGCGTGTGCCCAAATTAATCTCGCCGTTGCCCAGGTCCGCGACCAATTCCTCGCGGATGTAGCCGTAGGCGACGGCGTAGTGCCAGAGCCATCCGAGACCGATCACCCCGGGACGACCGTTCTTGATTCCGGTTGCCACGCGGCTGCCGGAGGTTTCCCAATCATCACCCCAGAAATCGTAGGCCCAGCTGCAGCTATGTCCCACCAGAGGTTTGTTAACACCCGAGAACATAATCGTGCCGAGTCCAATCCCGCTGCTCACCTGGTGGACATAGCTGTAGTAACCCTCGATGAGATCTTCCGGCAGCGTTGCCCCATCATCGCCGAAGGGATTGCAAATCACATCACATTGTTCGTGCAGCATCTTGTAGGCACCGCGAACGATGGCTTTTCGGCCGCTGGTGGAGAGATCCGCTGGTGCATCCGATTGGCTCATCGACTCGAAGCTGGTCAGAGACTTGTAGAAAGCGCTCGGAACGCCCTTCGCATCCCACCATCCGAACAACATGGCCAGCGCGGTGGGTCCACAGCCTACCAAATCGCACCAGTCCGAGCTGTCTCGCAACTGATACCAATGACGTTGATCGGACCAGTTGCCCGCATACGCTTCGACCTTGGTCTCCCAGTGAGGGGCTTCGATTCCCGCGAGGGAGGGCTGAAGTCCGCCGACGATCCCGGCCGGCAGGACCTGGAGAACGTATTGCTCCAGCTTTTCATCGATTCGAACAATGAGTGGCGCGCTGCCGGGGATGAGGCCGAGGACCCGGATTCCGCCCAAACGGGGAATCGGGGAGACGTCGGCGAGGCTGCGGGGTTCCTCCCAATGAAGGGTAACATCGTCCACCTGTTTTCCGGGGAGTAGCGAAACGGACTGGCCGACGCGCACCTGAAGGATTTGCGGCTGTTTTCCATCCTCCAGATCCCACTGAAGCCGGGCATATTCGGCGCGGCGTTTCCGCATGGTCTCGATGACGGGGTTGACCTGGAAGTCCCGTTTCATTTCAGCGTAGCTACGATAGGGCTGATTGCGGATGCCGGTGGGCTTGGCGGGGACATTGCTGACTCCCGTTTCGGAGTCGATCACGCCGGTGAATCGTCGGTTAACGATATTGGAGTAGGCATGGGGGATGAAGAAGGGTTCAGTGCCTTGGTTGCCAATGAGACGGCCGTTAGCGTCTTCCGCTGCCCAGAAGGTCGGGCTGAACCGCAGAATCTTGGCCGGCGTTTGGGTGCCGCATCGTTTCAGCAATTGCTCACCCTTGGTTAGACCTTCCGTGCTGAATTCCAGAAGCGGTAGGTTACTCCGGTCGAGTGACATGAGCAGAAAACCTCGATCGCACGACTCGTCATCTGAAGCGTTGGGGCGGAATCCTCGGATGGCACGGGGATTCTTAGGCTTGGAAATCAGTTTCAGTTCCACCAGCCCACTGCCGGCCCCGCCCGAGGGATCTCCTACGGGACAGACGAAGGGCGAGATGGCAATCTCGGACCATTCGCCATTGAAGAGGTTCGAGTTTCCTGAGATCCGGCCGAGCTGGGCTTTGGCTAAGTCCAGCACGCGAGGCGGCAGATCGGCCAGGGGCAGAATTGGGAAACTGCCTTGTTGGCCATTCTGAAGGATTTGAAGCCGGAAATAGGTCTTGGGCAGCTGCGAATCCACGGTCGTGGTGCCGTCGGGATGGACGACCAGCGCATTCATATCTACCTTGCTCCAGGGTCCGTTCAAGCTGGGCGCCATTTCATACTGCAGGGTTACGGTTTCGGCCTGGGCCGTGAGCGCCACGCAGGTCGTGGTTAGGATTGCGCTGAGCCAGCGTCGGAAGCGCGAATGGCTTTGCCTGGGGTAAACAGGCGCTGTTCCCCGGCTGGGGGCGGGCTGAGATCGAGATGAGTGAAGCATAAAATTTATGTTTTGGGTTCTGGTGATTTCGGGTCTACCCCATGCACAACAGAGGGCTTATCCCGTAACGATTACACACTCCTCTACGAGATTGGGGGTAACCTCTTACGGGAAACGATTCAGAACTGACGCCTGACCTGGAACCACAGCTTGCTTTTCGCGGGTTTCAGGCTAGAAGCTTAGGAGTCCCCCGAGGGATATCATGATCGAACCCTTTCTCCAGAGGCAATTGGAACCGGTCGCCCGCCGGATACGCCGCTATCGGCTATGGACGCAGCTCTCGGTTTGCTGGGGGCTAGGTGCAGCGGTGGGCTTGCTGTTGCTGTGGCTCGAACGTCGCGGCGGCATGCCGGCCGGGAACCTGATTCTCTGGTGGCTGGCTGGGGTGGGATTGGCCGGCTTTCTGATCTGGCGTCGGACTTCCCAATGGCATCCCGATTACCGGGAGGTCGCGCGTCGGATCGAATCCCAGAATCCGCAGCTCCACTCTCTCTTGCTCACCGCCATCGAGCAGCATCCTGACCCTACCACCGGCGAGTACCATTTTCTTCAAGAGCGGGTCATTCAGCAGGCGGTGTATGAGAGCCGGCGTCATTCCTGGCTGGAGACGGTTCCTTCCGGACAGATGTGGCGTGCCTCGGCCCTGCACTTGGCCAGCTTGGTGCTGCTGGCCATGCTGCTCGGCAGTCTGCGCGCGCCCAAGGGTGGCAAGGGCTCGTCAGGGGCGGGGCTTCCGGGATCGGTGACGGTGGGTGCGTTGACGGTGACGCCGGGGAACACGGAGATCGAGAAGGGATCGCCGCTCGCCATTCTGGCGCGGTTCGACGGTTCGCTTCCTCCCGAGGTTTCGCTGGTGGTGACCCCTCAGACCCCCGGAACCAACGGCGTGGTTCCCGCGCCGCGTCGGATCCCGCTTACGAAGAGCCTCGATGATCCGGTTTTCGCCACGACCATGACGGAAGTGACTTCGGATCTCGTGTATCATATTGAGTATGGAGTGAAGAAGAGCCCGGCCTTCAAGGTTTCGGTGTTCGAGTATCCCAAGCTGGAGCGGGCTGATGCTCGCATCACGTTCCCTTCGTACACCCAGATCCCACCGAAGCAGGTTCCGGATACGCGTCGGGTCAGCGCGGTCGAAGGTTCGCGGGTTGATTTTGATCTCTTCCTGAACAAGCCGGTGGGTTTGGCTCAGCTGATCGGACGCGATCGGTCGGAATTGAGCCTGGTGACCTTGACGAATGCGGCGCAGGCACAACTGCGGCAGTTCGCGCTCCTGACCAACGGGACCTACGATTTGCGGCTGGTGGATCTTCAGGGCCGCACGAATCGGGTCGTGACCCAGTTTGTCTTTGAAGCCCTGTCGAACCGGCGTCCGGAGCTGAAGATCGCCTCTCCGCGGGGAGATCAGCGGGTATCCCCGTTGGAGGAGCTCTCCTTTGCGGCTGAAGTTTGGGATGATTTTGGGGTGGTGGCTTATGGGCTGAGTTATGGGCTTCCGGGATCGGCCGAGAAGGTTCTCGGGGTTTCGACGAATCCGGTACCCAATCAGAAGCACTCATTGGTTTATGCGTTGCGACTCGAGGAGCTGAAGCTCGAGCCGGGCAGTCTGGTTTCCTGGTATGTCTGGGCGGATGATATCGGTCCGGACGGTAAACCACGTCGAACCACGAGCGACCTCTATTTTGCGGAGGTGCGCCCCTTTGAGGAGATTTTCCGAAAGGCGGAAGGTGCGGGCGGGGAGGGTGAGTCTCAGCCGCCGCCCGGCCAGCAAGAAAGCCAGAAGTTGATGGAGATGCAGAAGCAGATTATCGGTGCCACCTTTAAGCTACAGCGTCGCGAGGCGGGGCAGGCCCTGGGTCCGTTCGCCAAGGACACCGACGTTGTGAAGCAATCCCAGGAGAGTGCCATGGAGATGGTGGAAGCGGCCAAGGAGAAGACCGAAGATCCCAAGTCGAAGGTAATTCTCGAGGGCGTGATTGAGGACATGCGCAAGGCGGTGGCCGCATTGAGCCAGGCGGCGGATGAACCTTCCACCAAGCCGTTAACGCCGGCCCTCGATGCGGAACAGGCCGCGTTTCAGGGGTTGCTACGCTTACAAGCACGAGAGTTCCAAGTGAGCCGAAGCCGGAGTCGTAGCCAAGGCCAGCAGGCCTCCAGCAGTCAGTTGCAGAATCAGCTCGATCAGTTGGAGATGCAGAAGGAGGAGGACCGCTACGAGACCCAGAAGCAGGCGGCTCCGGAGCAAAACCCGCAGCAGCGCGAGCAGCTGCAGGTCCTGAATCGCCTCAAGGAGCTGGCCCAGCGGCAGCAGGATTTGAACCAGCAGCTCAAGGAGGTGCAGTCCGCCCTCCAGGCCGCCCAGACCGAGGAGGAGCGGGAGGAGCTGCGACGGCGGCTGAAGCGACTTCGCGAAGAGCAGCAGCAAATGCTCGCGGACGTGGATGAGCTGCAGCAGAAGCTGGAAAAATCAGCGGATCCGGCGAGCGTGGCTGAGGCGAAGCAGCAGTTGGAACAGACCCGTGGCGAGATGCAGCGCGCCGCCGAGGCCATGGAGAAGGGCGCTCCCAGCCAGGCATTGGCCGAGGGCACCCGCGCCCAGCAGAATCTCCAGCAAGCCAAGGAAGATTTCCGCAAGAAGACCGCGAACCAATTTGCGGATGACCTGAAAAAGTTGCGGAGCGAGGCACGCCAGCTGTCTCAGCAACAGGAGAAAATCGGAGAGGATCTGCAGAACCTTGCCCAGCCGAAGCGGAAGATCCTCAGCGACTCCGAGCCCAAGGAGCAGATTGCCCAACAGCTGTCGACCCAGAGGAATGCGCTGACGAATCTTCTCCAGCAAATGCGGCAGATGAGTGAGCAAGCGGAGGCGTCGGAGCCGCTGCTCTCGCGCAATCTTTACGATGCCCTGCGAAAGGCGGATCAAGACAAGACGGAGAAGCAGCTCGAGATGAGTTCGGAGATGCTTCGTCGGGGTTTTACCCCGCAGGCGAACCAGGCCAGCCAGCAGGCGCGCAGCTCCCTGGATGAACTCAAGCGGGGTGTTGAGCGGGCTGCCGAGCGTATTTTGGGAGACGACACCGAAGCGCTGCGTCAGGCGCGTAAAGAGTTGGACGCCTTAAAAACTCAGGCGGAACAAGAGATGGCGCAGGCCGCGGGTGACCAGGAATCGGCGGAGGAGCAAGGCCAGGAAGGCCAGGACTCATCGGCGTCATCCGGACAACCTACTCCGGGAAGCTCGCGTGCCGGGAACAATCCGCAGCGACGCGCTCAAGGTCAGGCCCAGTCCGGGCGTCCGGCGCAGGCTGGCCAAGCGGGGCAGGCAGCCTCGTCTCCCCAGGAAGGTGATCCTGCGGATGCGGGCGGTGATGAGCCCTCTGACAGGGACGCAGGCAACGACAGTACGGCCGCTGCCGCCAGCGCATCCCGGACCAACGCGCCCGGGCGTGTGAGCCAGCAGGCGCGGAACGCCCGAGCGGGAGCCGCCGCGAGCACTAATTCCGTCCGACGCGGCCAGGCTGGCCAAGCTCGATCGGATTCACGGGATCCCAATGCGCAGCCCGATTCCGCTCAAGCGGGGGGTGATGCCGGCGACCAACAAGCAGCTGATCAAGGCTCTCCGAGTACGCCCAGCCAGGCCGGCCAACCAGGTCAACGAGGCCAACGCAACCAGCAGGCGCGACAGGGTCAGCGCCAACAGGGCCAACAAGGCCAACAAGGCCAACAAGGCCAACAAGGCCAACAAGGCCAACAAGGTCAGCAGGGTCAGCAGGGTCAGCAGGGCCAACAGGGTGAAGACCAGCAGGCGCAAGCTCCGGGTCAACAGGGGCAAGGACAGCAAGGCCAGGGACAACAGGGCCAGGGACAGGGGCGAGGTCAGCAGGGGCAAGCAGGTCAGCGAGGTGAGCGGGGGCAGCAGGCTGGCCAGCGACCTCAGGCTGGGCAGAGGCAAGAGCAGGCTAATGCGCAGGGGCAGACACCCGGGCAGGGCGGCCAAGGCCGTCAGCCGGGGCAGGCGCCGGGTCAGCGCGGCCAAGCACCCGGCCAGGGGCGAGGACAACCTGCCAGTTCTTCGGAACCCAATCCCGATCCTGCTCAGCAGGGACCCAATCCGGGCCGCATGGCTCAGCGGGCGGGGCAACAGGGGCAGGGGGGAGCGGGCGGCGAGCGCAGCAATCCGAATCGGCGCGGGCTCGAGGATCTTTTCAACCGTCCCAGCGAATCGGCTTTTTCCGGTCCGATTACCAGCGAGGATGCCGGTGCCTGGGCGGATCGCCTTCGGGATGTGGAAGAAATGATTGATGATCCGGCCTTGAGGGCTCGGGTGGCGCAGGTTCGCGAGCAGGCCCGCCGGTTTCGGGTGGAATACAAGAAACACGCCAAGGATCCGCAATGGGACCTGGTGAAGGCGAAGATCATCGATCCCTTGGCGGAGGTGAGGCAGCAGGTTTCGGACGACTTGGCGCGCCGCGAGTCGCAGGAGAATCGGGTCCCGATTGATCGCGATCCGGTTCCCGCGCAGTATACCGAGAAGGTGAAAAAGTATTACGAACGTCTGGGTGGCGCGCGTTGATGGGGCGGCTTCTCGGTTGAAGATTGACTCTCTTCCAGCATTCGGGCATCCCTTCCGGCCATGTTTGGCGAGATCAAGAATGCTCAAGGCGAGAAGCTGGATTATACGTTCCATCCGGGCCGTCCCGATCTGAAGAAGATCGTGGTGATCGGCCACGGGGTCACCGGCAACAAGGATCGACCTTTCATCCAGGCGCTGGCTGAAGGGTTGGCGGTGGCGGGAATTCCCACCCTTCGGTTTAGCTTTGCCGGGAACGGTGCCTCGGGCGGGCGTTTCGTGGATGCCACCATTACGAAGGAAACAGGGGACTTGGGCAGTATTCTAGATGCTCTGCCAACGTGGACGGTTGCCTATGTGGGGCACAGCATGGGTGGGGCCGTCGGAGTTGCCCGCGCCAGTCAGGACCCGCGGATTCGCTTCTTGGTCTCCCTGGCCGGCATGGTTCACACCGCCGCCTTTGCCCAGCGAGAATTCGGCAACGTGACGCCGGATCAAGGGTGCATGTGGGATGAACCTAGCTGTCCGCTGTCGTCCGCCTACATGAAGGACTTGGCACAGATCGACACACTGGTGGGTCGGGGTGCGAAGATTCAAGTTCCCTGGCTGCTGGTTCATGGAACCGAGGATGATGTGGTTCCGATCCAGGACAGCCGCGACATCCTCGCGCAAGCGAATGCTACGACCACGAAAATGGTGGAGATCCCGGGATCCAATCATGTGTTCGCCGGGACGCATTTGGGCACGATGGTGACGCTGGTTTCTGATTGGATTTCAGCCCGTTTTGACGCTTGAAGCTGATCTCGTGGAATGTAAACGGGATTCGGGCGGCGTTGGGTAAGGGGTTTGCTCAGTTCGTGGAGCAGGTCCAGGCCGATGTCATCTGCCTCCAGGAGACCAAGGCGCGTCCGGAGCAGGTGACCGACTTGTTTTTCGCTGCCGGCTATCACACTTTCTGGAATTGGGCGGAGAAGCCCGGTTATTCCGGCACGTTGATTCTCTCGAAAGCGAAGCCCTTGTCGGTGGTGAACGGGATTCGGAACCCTGAGCATGACGGCGAGGGCCGGGTCATCACGGCGGAGTATCCTGATTTCTATCTGGTGAATGTGTACACTCCGAATTCCCAGAGAGAGTTAACGCGGTTGACCTATCGGACGGAGCAATGGGACCCGGAGTTTCGGCGCTATCTGACTCGACTGGAAAAGAAGAAGCCGGTGATGTTCTGCGGGGACCTGAACGTGGCGCATCGGGAAATTGATTTGGCGAATCCCAAGTCCAACACTCGGAACGCGGGGTTTACGGCGGAGGAGCGGGGCCAGTTCGATCGTTTGCTGGAGGCGGGTTTTGTGGACTCGTTTCGGGAGTTTGAAAAGGGACCGGGCCACTACACGTGGTGGAGCATGATGCCGGGAGTCCGAGCCAGGAACGTGGGGTGGCGCATTGACTACTTTGGCATCTCCCATCGTTTGCGTCCGGCGCTTCGGAACGCCTTTATCCTGCCTCACGTGATGGGATCAGATCATTGCCCGGTCGGGATTGAGGTGAGTTGAGCGGGGATGTCGGCTCGTCGGGCACGCGCGCAGGGGACGGCCGAACGTATTACACGAAGGCACGAAGCTCACAAAGCTTTCCCGACAGGGACCGAGGAGCCGGAAGGACCCGGTTCATTTCTTTTCCTCTCTTCTCCGGCTCTGGTCGGTGTTGTTTGGCTTGGGAGCTTCGTGACCTTTGCGCCTTTGTGAGAGACATTCAGGCCCGCTGCGCGCAAGGGGGGGAACCTTCGGGGACGGATGTCACCCCAGTTCAGTTGCATTTTCTTAGTGCAGCCTCCGTTGGGTTTTCGGTAGGCTTCCCCCATGCTCGCTTGGTCCATTGCTCTTCTCTTGATCGCCGGTTGCGCCACGGTGGGATTTTACGTCGGGGCCGTCCGGGTCGGTATCACCACCATTTTTCTACTGCTTGGGCTCTTCTTTTTAAAACCGCTGACGGCGTTGGGCGCTAAGGTGGCCCCGATTCTGGGTGTTTCGCATCCGGGGGTGCAGATTGTGCTGGGCGCCTTACTTGCCTTCTTACTGATTGAAGTTGTTGGCAAGTCTATTGCCCGCGGCATTCAGCCCATGCTGGACAAGTATTTCAAATACGATGCCTCCGACACCCAGCGGCTGCTCTTTGAGCGACTCAACCAGAGGACCGGGCCGGCCTTGGGGATCGTGAACGCGCTCCTCTATTTTATTTTCATCTCCATTGCGGGCTTGGGAATTGGTTACGCCTCGGTGCAGTTTTCTCGCGGGCCTCAGCGGGACGGGTTTGTGCAGAATTCTCTCAATGGTTTGGCCCGGTCCCTGCAGTCCGGAGGCATGTCGAAGGTGGTAGGTTACTACATCCCGGCGACGCCCCTGTATTACGGTCTCGTCGATGTGGCCGCCGAGTGGTTTCATCAACCCTTGGTTCAAAGCCGCCTGGCCACCTATCCTGCTTTCATCGCGCTCTCCGAGCGGCCGGAGTTTCAGAATATTAGTACGGATGTGGCGTTGCAGGAGTTTTTGATCAAAGCTCCGACCATCGGGGAGATCTACGACAACGCCAAGCTGAACAAATTCATGACGGAATGGCCGATTGCGGAACGGGCCTTGGCGGCGGTGGAGTATGACCTGACCGATGTCACGGAGTATGTCCGGACCGGCAAGTCGGAGAAATACGACAGCGAGAAAATTTTAGGCCGTTGGGATTTCAACTTAGCCGGCACCGTTGCTGAGAACAAGAAGCTGCGACGCATGAGCGGATTGGAAGTGAACAAGATGCTGGGAATTCTGAACAGCCGGGTCACGGGCGCGCAGATGATGGCGACTCCGGATGGAAAGCTGATCGTTCTGCGACTGCCGCCGGGCGGAACCCAGACCCGGTTGGAAGGAACTTGGAAGTCTCAAGGTGGAGGGAAGTACACTCTGAACTACCCGATTGGGGATGATAAGATGCAGGACTTCACCGCGGATATAGACGGCCGTAAGCTCTCTGCAAGCCTCAACAACTACCCGATTCTTTTCGAGCGCTGGTAGGGCGGACGGGGCACCGAAGTGAGATCGTGCGCGGGGACCTGCTAAAGCAGGAACTCCATACCCCAAGGCCTCAGTCCCCCGTACGGAGTTCCGCCTTCAGGCGGACGGGGCACCGAAGTGAGATCGCGCGCGGGCACCTGCTAAAGCAGGAACTCCATACCCCAAGGCCTCGGTCCCCGTACGGAGTTCCGCCTTCAGGCGGAGGCGGCACCGATATGAGATCGCGCGCGGGGACCTGCTAAAGCAGGAACTCCATACCCCAAGGCCTCGGCCCCCGAACGGAGTTCCGCCTTCAGGCGGAGGCGGCACCGATGTGAGATCGCGCGTGCGAGCGGGCGCAGCCCGCGCGACTTTAGGTTGCCAGGCCCAGCAATTGTTTGAGAGAGCGACCTATCCACTTCAGGCCGCCCAACACCCCGATCTCAGTCACATTTAACCCATAGTTGCGAGCCAGGGCATCCTCGTGGCTTCGATAACGTGGAGGAAAGTTGAGGATCGTTTGACCCTCCCCATCTTGGTACGACTCTAGGGTCGGGTGAATAAATGCGCGACCGATGTTGAGGTCCGGTCCTTCCAGCAGTTCAGTTTTTTCGGGCAAGAACAGCCAGGGACGGTAACGGAATTCCAGTTGGCCGTCCGGGCGTTTGACGAGTCGTCCGTAGGTTCGGATCGGGGTGGATCCGATCCGATTCGCGGCGAACGCCCACTCCTCGCTGCCTTGACCTTGAGGTTCGAAGCGAAGGCGTCGGAGAGTGATGAAGTCCCAGCAGAAGACCCATCCCTGCACGGTGAGGCGGAACGACCAGCCAGCGAGGAAATAGGAGACGACGATCAAGATCACCGAGAAGGTAGCCCCCCACCAGGGATTAATGGTGGCAATGCCGGCCAGTGCCGAGAGGAGGGCGGTTCGAAACCCTTTGAGGATGGCGTCCACGACGCCCCAAGGACTGAGCAGAATCAGCACGTGGATCGCGTGAGCGGTCATCCAGACCACCGCATAGGCTGCCAGGGCGAAAGGAGTGGCCACAATCTGAAGCAGGTCGCTGGCATCGATCCAGGCAAGGCCGGTGCCGGCCAGGACTCCTTGGGCTTGAGGGGCGGCGGATGCGAGCATGACGCTCATCAACGGCACGATGGCACCGGTCGCGACCAGGCCGCTAATTTTGTTCTCGATCGCTTCGGCTACATCGACCGGTTTCTTCAATCCCGGGGGCAGGGCAGTGCCGGCGACGTCTTTGGCAGCGAGCAATCCTACCAGGATCAGAGCCGGGAACCAGAACCAGGGTTGGGCATACCAGGAGAGCGAGTGGCGTTGACCGGAGGGGCATTTAAAATAGTGCCAGCAGCCAATGGCTCCCACCCCCAGCAGCGGTGAGATGGCGATTCCGGTGATGGTCGAGAGGGTTTGAGCGAGTTCGACCCCTGGTGGCGAGGAAGATTTCGCAGTGCCGGTGGCACCCGCGGGGCGAGTTGAGGAACTGGCTCCCCAAGAGAGCAGCGGGAAGATCAGGAGGCAGCCGCCAAGAATCCAGATCCAGACAGATTTGCGCAAGAGGTCCATGTTCATCGTCACCTAGCGCCTACTATACCCCAACTAGGGCACCAGCGCTCGGGACGATGTAGGAATGGGCTGCAGGCTCATGTCCAGCGAATTATTCAGATTGGCCGGTGTGAAGGTAGGGACCCCAGTGCGATCGACCATCCCGGCGGGGAGGCGAGCGGGCAGCGAGCCACCGAGGTGGGTAGCGCCGGCGGGCTGAATCCCGGTTTCCGAGTGGCTTACGGCGGTCACGAAGAGTCCACCTACGAGTGCAGCCATGCCGAAAGCGGCAACCCGTTGCACCCACCTGACCGCCAGCAAGTCGTCGAGAAGTTGCTCCCAGCGACTTTGAGTGGGCACCTCGATCTGGGCCATGATTCGCTGGGGAAGTTGGTCAAAGAACCCGGGCGGGGGTGTCTCGTGGCGCTTGAGGGCGAGCAGGCGCCGCAAGGGATCAAACTCCGGGTCCTCCAATTCGACGTGGTCGGTATTCGATTGATCGTTCACAACAATCCTCTACTGGTTACTCGAGCAGATCCGCAAGCCAGGCCTGGAGTTGCTGGCGCGCATAAAACAAGCGCGAGCGAACCGTCCCGACATTGCACTCCATCATCCGAGCGATTTCTTCATGGGGCAGCCCCTGAATATCATGCAGAGTCACCACCATTCTGTGGGTATCCGACAACTTGAGGAGGGCCTCGTTCAATCTTTCTTGGATCTCGTTGAGCCCGGCGTCGCGTCGCGGGGTTTTATCGTGAACCAGGGCCACCAGCTCGGGATCATTTTCGACCTGTACATCCAGGTCGTTCAGGCTCATAAAGGTGCGTTGCTTCCTCTGTTTGAGGTAGTTAAGCGTTTTATTGACAGCGATGCGATAGACCCAGGTGTAGAAGCTGGAGTCTCCCTTGAAAGAGGCCAGGGCCTGGTAGGCCTTGATGAAGGTTTCCTGGGTTAGGTCGGTAGCATCCTCATGATTGGCCGTCATGTGATACAGCGTGGCATAGATCCGCTGCTGGTGCTTTCGGACTAAGTCCTCGTAGGCGGAGGTTTTGCCAGCCAGCACTTGCTTTACCAACAGCGCGTCCTCCTGGTTCGCCTCGGCGCGCGTGGACTCGTCGGATTTGGGCCGGCTGGAAGGCTCAGGTTCGGCAGCCACAATGAGAGTGCTCATACTGCCGAGGCGCGAGGTGAATCACCCAGGCTCGTCATTTGCGCAGCGAGAAAATCCGTTAACTCGTGGAGGCTATCCCTGCTCGGAGAAGCGGGAAGCTCGGTCAGGGCGAGCCGAGATTCGTCCAGGAGATCTTTCACGACCTTGGCCGATCCTTCGAAGGTCTGGTATTGATCCAGCAGTTGTTGCAGCCGGGGCAGGTCCTGCGGTTCCCAATCCGCGAGGCAGGCGCGGAGTTCTTGCAGTTCGCTGCCTTGCGATCGCTCCATCAAGAGCAAGAGCGGGAGAGTGACTTTGCCCTTGGCCAGATCGCTGCCCAGCGTCTTTCCTGCCTCTTCCTCGGTCCCAAACAGATCCAGGCAGTCGTCGTAGACTTGGTAAGCGGTGCCCAAGGCCATGCCGTAGCGGCGCAGGGCCTCGCGTTGATGCACCGGGGCGTCGCTGAGAATCCCCCCTAACTCGGCGGAGAGAGCGAATAGCTCGCCGGTTTTCATCCTCAGGACTCGAAAATACTCGGCCGGAGTGAGGTTGAGGTTGCCCGCGTTGCGGTCTTGCAGGATTTCCCCCGAGCAAACCGTGTTGGTGGACCCCGCCACCGTGCGGCAGACTTCCGGGGTGGGGTATTGGGAGGCCAGCTTGAGGGCATGCGCAAAGAGGCAATCTCCGACCAAAACCGCCAGGTGTCCCCCCCATTGCGCCGCCAGAGTTGGCCTGGCTCGTCTTAATTGTGCTTCGTCCATCACGTCGTCGTGCACCAGCGTCGCCAGGTGAACCATTTCCACGATGACGGCCGCCGAAATATGCCCATCATTGACAGCGCGAGTGGCATTTCCGCTCAAAGCAACGAGAACTGGACGCAAATGTTTTCCTTGGCCCTTCAGAGCATAGCCAATGTATTCCTTTATTTCAGGCTCAAACTGTTGAATTTGAAGCTCTAAGCGATCCACTGCGGCTTTGATAAAGCCGTCTACTGGACCGACAATTCGCCGCCAGGCCTCGGAACCATCGTAGCTGGGAACCACAGACCCGGCAGGGCGTGTTTTGGTGCGAACACCCATCATTGGGAGACAATCTAGGTGTCGGGTAAAACCAAGTCAACCTCGTGGAACTATACCTTTCGTTCCAACCCCCTCGGGTGAGCCGGCTTTTGCGGGTACAAATAAAACCGGGGACTCCTGGCCCTCCCCTGGAAGGAAGGGCAGAAGTCCCCGGTGCTGAGGTCACCGTGTCTGTTGGCGAGCGATGCTGCGGTGAGACACAATGGACCGTCAGGCTTGGGAGACGGGCCTATCCGCTGTCGTTCTTGTCCGATGGGTCGGCATCGCACTGCAGCTTAATGCGACTCTGCCGCTTCGCCCGAAGCTGGGCTTCCGTGGCCTTCTCGGCAAAGAGCACCGGGAAGAACAAGTTCGGCCAAGGCGTCACAAACGCCAGTGCGGCAGCATCCTCAGCCGCCCAGCGGTAACGGGCCTGCAGGGCGGGATCCGATGTTTTGGACAGCATGCCGCCCAGCATTTGATCCTTTAGCTTACCCAGTTGCTCTGCCCGCTCGGGCAGTGGCACCACTCCTGGGCGTCGTGGGCCCGGAGTCTTGCGATCTCGTTTAGCACTCATTTTCTTTTCCTTTGGTTTCTTACGCGACCGAAAGGACCATTCTTTCGGTTTAAAATCAAAAACCCCACGATGCGTCGGCATTCGTGGGGTTTTCTAAAGTCTTTTTTTCGATGACCTAGTGGTTGCCCTCCACGGATGCCGCTGCTGCCCGGCAGGAAATCCAGCTCATCAGCCGGACTTCGCCTTGAGGCAGGCGCATTTTCGAATGGGTTACGTTGTGTCTCATGTCATTTGGTTATTTGACGTGCGCTGTATCGCATGCGGGGTCGGTGGGTGTCAAGAGTATCTGCGCCCTCGGTAATCCTGGTGCGGACCAAATTCCGCTTTCCTGGGTTGAAAGGACGGCTTAGGTTGCGTGCATGGATCATTCACCTGGATTTCTCAAAGTGGTCAACGAGGCCCGGCCCCGGGTGCGCGAGGTCACGCTAGATCAAGCCAAGTTGATGCTCGCCGCCAATCCTCGGGCGGTGCTTTTGGATGTGAGGGAAGATGGCGAATGGCTGGCTGGCCATGCACAGCAGGCGGCGCATCTGGGCAAGGGGGTTCTGGAGCGAGACCTCGAAAAGCAGATACCTGATCCGGACACGGAGATCATCATGTATTGCGGCGGTGGTTATCGTTCTATTTTAACTGCCGATGTCGCGCAGCGAATGGGGTATCGACGCGTGTCCTCGCTGATCGGTGGATACAAAGCCTTGGTGCAAGGTCAGTGGCCGATGGCGAAATAAATCAAACTATGATGAAAAGATCTTTAGCGGCACTTTGGGCGATCACTGCACTGTGGGTGTCCCTTTCGATACCTGCACAGGCCCAGAAGCGTCCCGGTGAAGCGGTTAGCGTGAAGTCTATCGCCATCAAGGGGGACGTAAAGCCGGGCGGGGAAGTGACGGCGGTGATTCAGTTTGTGGTGGATGAAGGCTATCACACCCAGGCGGCGGTTCCATCCGAACCCAACTTCATTCCGGCGGTTCTCAAGTTCGACCCAGTGCCGGGCCTGGTGGTTTCTCCGCCCAAATATCCGGCGGGCAAGGAGGAGCGCATCGAAGGACTGCCCAAACCGATGAAGGTTTACGAAGGCACTTTCGAAGTGCTGGTGCCCATCAAGATAACCGCCGGGGCGACCCTGCCCGTATCCCTGCCGGGGGTTTTGACCTATCAAGCGTGCAAGGGGTCCACCTGCTTTGCGCCCAGAAAGCTGAAGGTCCTCGTCACCCTCGGTTCAAAGCCCTAGCAGTCCCTCCCATTGACTGGAGTCTACTCCTTGGTCACCGGTTTGCCGGCCTTTTTCCAGGCTTCAAATCCGCCGGTGAAATCCAGGACATTGGTAAGTCCTGCTTTCAGCAGTTGATCCGTTGCCTTGGCGCTGCGGCCGCCCCGAGCGCAGTGGATGAGGTAGGTTTTGCTGCGATCCAGGACACTTACTTTCTGCGCGAAAGCCGGGTCCTGGATGTTCAGGTTGATTGCATCTTTCACATGACCGGCTTTGAATTCTTCCGGAGTTCGTACGTCCAAGATGAGGTAGTTGGGCTTGGTTCGCAGCCGGTCGAACTCCTCGGTCTGGATTTTGCGTGACTTGGCATCGGATGCTCCCGCGTCGGCCGCCCAGCTGGCGGGCAGGTGCGACATCATGAGCAGGGCGGCCAGAAGTGATGTGAAGGTCGTGGACATTCCAGAGGCTTACTGTATGTGGTTCCCGCTGGCCAGTGAAAACCTGAGCTGAGTTGGCGGGACAGAAGAAAGCCCCTTGTGTTCCCGGCTATGACCGGTTTAATCGGGCGACCCACGTTATACTATGTCTATGAACACGAACGGCAATTGGATCGGACGATGTTTCCCAACCGGTTTAGCCTGCTCGGGCCTCGCCTGGGTGCTCTGCGGGGGGCTGCTCCTGAATGCGGCGGACTGGCCCCAGTGGCGCGGTCCTTCCTTTAACGGAGCGTCGTCCGCGAAGGGGCTGCCGAGTGAGCTGAAGCTCGATAGCAATCTGGTGTGGAAAGCCCCGATGCCGGGGGTGAGTGGCGCGACCCCCGTTGTGGTGGGAGACCGCGTGTTCGTTTCCAGCCTCGATGCCAGCCGCAATTTGATGCTGCTCTGTCTGAACCTAAAGACCGGCGAAAAACTGTGGGAACGATCCTCGGGGATCGGCTCGTTCTCCGGACAACGCAACAACACTGCCTCCCCTTCACCTGTAACGGATGGAAAGCACGTGTTCGCGCTTTACGGGACCGGGGATCTGGCGGCCTTTGATGTGGAGGGCAAGCCTCTCTGGTCCCGCAATCTCGGCAAGGACTATGGCAAATTCGCCATCATGTGGATTTATGGATCGAGTCCGTTGCTCTATGACGGCCGCCTGTATGTGCAGGTGCTTCAGCGCAATCCTCGACCCAACGACTACACCCACGCCCTCGACGACCGGGAAGCGCGGGAGTCCTATCTCTTGTGCATTGATCCGACCACGGGCAAAGACCTGTGGCGTCATGTCCGAGCCACGGACTCCACCAAGGAATCCCAGGAGTCGTACACGACGCCCTTCCCGCACGAAGGCGCAGCACGTCGTGAAATCGTCCTGGTGGGAGGCGATCATCTGAGCGGACACGATCCCAAGACAGGCGACGAGTTTTGGCGTGCCCGACTCTACGAGAAGCGCGACGATTGGTACCGCATCGTGCCGTCAGCCGTGTCGGCTGAGGGGCTGGTTTTCGCCAGTGGCCCGAAGGGTCAGCCGTTGGTAGGAGTCAAGGAAGGGGGGCAGGGCAATGTGACAGCGACACACGTCGCCTGGACTTCCAAGGAGGGGCATACCGATTGGAGTACTCCGCTGGTATATCAGGGGCGGTTGTATGTGGCCGATGGCGCGAAGAAGACCTTGGCCTGCTTCAACCCGAAGACCGGCGAGAAGTATTGGAGCGGCAGCCTGGGCGTGAGCGAAACGGTTTGGTCCTCTCCCACCGGGGCCGATGGCAAGATCTACCTGCTGAGCGAGCGTGGGACCGTGGTGGTTTTGTCGGCCGGGGACGAATTCAAGATTCTCAGCAAGACCGAGCTGGGTGACGACCAGGTGCGATCCTCGATCGTGGTGGTCGACGGCAAGGTCTTGGTCCGAACCACTCAGCAGCTCTACTGTTTTGGGAAATGAGCTGATCAGCGGGCAGGTGGTGGAGAGGGCGCTAGCTCACAAAATCTCCACGCTTTTATACGTCTTCGACTCCCAGGATAGGGTGCTGCTTTTGGAGCGCGCCCAGGAGCCGAATTTGGGGCTGTGGAGTCCGTGCGGCGGGAAGCTCAAGACGGGCGTGGGGGAGTCTCCGCATCAGTGTGCCTGCCGGGAAGCGGCGGAAGAGATGGGGATGTCAGTGGTGCCTTCCCAGCTGCGGCTGACGGGGATCGTGAGCGAGTCGGGCTATCAGGGACAGGCGCATTGGCTGATGTTCTTGTTTGAGGTCACAGCGCGGCTGGATCGGGTTCCCCCGCCGCATCGGGAAGGACGGTTCGCTTTTTTCTCACGAGCAGAGTTGAATGGACTGGCGGTTCCGGATACTGACCGGGACCAGATCTGGCCGCTGTTCTGGAAGCATCGCGGGGGCTTTTTCGCCGCGCATTGTCGGTGTCAGGAGGCTGGCGCAGCGGTCTGGACGATCGAGGAAAGTCTGCTTCCGTCAGCACCCCGGACCTGCTAGGTTGCCATCTCGTTGTTGGCCATGTTTGACGAACCGATCATCGATTTACAGAGCGACCATTACTTCATGGGCGAGGCGCTTCGCCAGGCCGCGCGGGCCTATGCTCAGGAGGAGGTCCCGATCGGAGCGGTGATCGTGCGGGGGGGGAGGATCATCGCCCGGGCCTACAATCAGGTGGAGTTGCTGAAGGATGCCACCGCTCACGCGGAGATGTTGGTGTTGACCCAAGCGCAGCAGTCGGTGGGCGACTGGCGGCTCACGGATTGCACCCTGTACGTGAGCAAGGAGCCATGTCCGATGTGTGCCGGGGCGATTGTGCATGCCCGGTTGGAGCGGGTCGTGTTCGGCTTAGGCGATCCCAAAGGTGGGGCGGCGGGAGGGGCTATGAACATCCTCCAGTTCCCGACGCTGAATCATCGGTGTGAAATCACGCCGGGGATCCGGGAGCAGGAGAGCCGGGAGATGCTGAAGAGTTTCTTTGCTGAGCAGCGCAGCAAGACCCCGTCGAAGTGATCGGGTTCTCCCGATCGGTTGTAACCTGTCTCCCTCGGTGAGTGTCTTGGGAAGGGAAGCGGTCGAATTGACATGAAACCACCATTTCAGGCTTGGGCGATACGGGCATCCCTGCTGTGCGTTCTGTTGGCTGGCTGCGATCGGCGGGATCCTCTTTCGGGGCCGGTCAAAGAGCCGAGGATCACAGGGTCCACTGCCGATGCTGCGGTCGAACTTCGCGCTGAGTGGAAGCCGAAGCATCACTATGATGTGACGCTGTTGCTTGAGCAGAGCACTCAGGTGCGAAACCGAAACACCGACGAGGACTTCGATCGAGACATCACCTTTCGACTGGATTTTGATACGGCGGTTCTGGGGGATCCCGGGGCGAGGCCGCAGTCCCTTTCGTTGAGTCTCAACGGGTTGATGTTCCAGCTCATTCGGGAGGATATCCCCCTCATTCACTATGACACGCGCAGCAAGGTCGCGATGCTCGAGGATGATCAGCGTACGACGGAAGCCTTGGACAAGCTGGTGGGGTCCCGTTGGCGATATCGGATTGCCCCCGACGGGTCGGTCGGGGCGGCGGAGATCGAGACCAACACGCCGAGCAGCAAAACTCTCGACAGCGGGAGCAAGGTCATGGGGGTGAGCCTGGTTCGGCGGTTGTTCAATCCTCAGTTTTTCAGGCCCTTTCTGGAGTTGGACTACCTTCCGACCAATTCGGTGCGGGTTGGCGAATCCTGGCCGGTGGAGCGCTTGCTGAACGCGGGAACGGTGGGCAGCGTACTTTTCAAGGGGACCTGCACCTTTCGTGGATGGCAGGACAATCAGGGCCGGCGATGCGCTCGGCTGGACATGGCGGGCGAGGTGGTTCCGCCCACCGGGCGGTTGGCAGGGCGTTCCAATCGGATTATCCGTGGGTCATCGGCCCTGGAGAAGGGAACCCTGACTTCGAAGATTTGGTTCGATCCGGACCAGCGCCTTCCAGTTCAAGCGATCACGGACTTGAACCTGATGACGGTGGTGACGCAGCGCAGAGCGCGTCCGAAGGATTCGGTTGATACGAATGCGCCCCCGGCCATCCGGCTTCAAGTGCCTTTGAACCAGCGAATCAAGCTTCGCATCACCGATTTGGGGGAGACGGTCGAGTTGCCTGCGTCCGAGAAACCGGCGGAACCCGCGGCTGATCCGACGCCGCCCGACCTGAGACCATAAAGTTTAGGTTTGAGCTTTGGCCCCGGAGGCAGGAACACTTGCCTGCGCTTGGAGCGCGCACGGCATGAAACGTCGCTTACTGGTAACGGACGGCCAGCCCGCCCTCGGACTCATCGAGGAGGCGTTCATGTTATTGCGTCAGCTACGTTGGAGCAGCTGGCTTTGGTATCTCTCGGGAACTCTCCCGTTCTTGGTGGCCGCTTTGTACGTGTGGTCGGATCTGAGCACCAGCCCCTTTGCCCGGGATCACGTGGTGGAGTCAGCCGCCCTGATGCTCGTGCTGTTCCTGGTTGCGAAGTCGGCCCAGATCCGGCTGGCGGATCAACTCGGCTCGCTGGCGCGGGGCCTGCCTCCCCAAGGATGGACCTTCCGGCGATGCCTGACGGCCGCCACGCTCACCGTCGGACTGCAGCCGTTCGGCCTCTTCCTGATTCCACTCGCCGCGGTTCTCACCCTGCCGGCGGGATGGGTAGTGCCATTTTTTCAGTCGCTCACGGTGCTGGCGGCCTCCCCGGATTCAACTCCCCGGCAGTCCCTGGCTCGCGCGTGGCGGCTTACCTTGCTGTGGCCGGTTCAAAATCACGCGTTACTCGGGCTGTTATCCCTCTTCGCTCTGGTGGTTTTCTTCAATCTCCTGGCCTTGAGCTTTGCCGTGCCACAACTGCTCAAGATGCTGACGGGAGTGGAATCGGCCCTGACTCGGAGTCCCTGGAGTTCACTTAACTCCACCCTGCTGGCAAGTGTCTTTGGCCTGACTCTGCTCCTGCTCGATCCGCTAGCCAAGGCGGTCTATGTGCTGAGGAGTCTGTATGGGGAGTCTACCCGCAATGGCGAGGATCTGCTGGTGGCACTGCGCGCGTTTCAGCGGGGCCGAACCCTGTGCCTGGCCGGATGGCTGTTCTTCGGAGCGTCGTTGGCAGCGGTTGCCGCAGGCCAATCAGCTCCGCCCGAGGCTGCTCGGCAGATCAATCCGCAGCAGCTGGATCAGGCCATTCAGTCGACGCTCGCCCAACGAGAATATGTCTGGCGCTTGCCTCGCGATTTCGAGGGCGCGCCGGCGAGGGACCTGAAGCAGGAAGGGTTTTGGGCGCAGTTCTGGTCTGGCCTCGAGCGGGGCATGAAACGGTTTGGGGAGGCTATTCGTGGTCTGGCCGACCGCATCGAAGCCGCGATCAAGAAGTTCTTGGGCACCCCGCCTGCCGCCCCGGCGGGATCCAGAGTCACGATGGATTGGCTGTCACCGTTTCGGTTGCTGGCCTGGGTGGCGGTGCTGGGCCTGATCCTCGTTCTGGGCGTGTTGGGCTGGCGGGTGTGGCGGCGCAGGTCGCGTCCGGCGAGCGCCGCCGTTTCCGGCGATGCCGGTCCCGCGGTGGTGGACCTCACCGATGAGCGGGTGCAGGCCAGCCAGCTTCCCCAGGAAGGATGGTTGGCGTTGGCGCACGAGTTGGTGGCCCGGGGCGAGCTTCGGCTGGCGATGCGGGCTTTCCACTTCGCCGGTCTGGCCCATTTGGCTCATCGCAACCTGATCAGCCTGGCGGCCTTCAAATCCAATCGCGACTATGTCCGTGATTTGCAGCGGAAGGCGCATGCCCTGCCCATGCTCCATCAAGCGCTGACCGAACAGGTGGAGAGCTTTGAGCGTGTCTGGTATGGCAACCACCCGGTGGATCCTCAGTTGCTGAACGGATTCGCCCAGCGCAGCGAAGCGCTCCGGGGGGCGAATTCATGAGTCGGCTGCCCCTCGTTTTGCTATCGGTGCTGGTTCTAGGAACCTTCACTCTCCTGATGGCGCGGCTGTTCGAATGGCGATTCGGGGTCGGAGACATGTATCCTCCCTATTCGACCCTCCGATCCGATCCGCTGGGTGCCAAAGCCCTCCACGACAGTCTCCAGGACCTGCCGAACCTGGAGGTGGAACGTCATGTGCAGAGCGCAAAGCGGTTGCCCTCCGGGGCCTCCGCCACGCTGTTTCTGCTAGGCTTGCCGCTAGCGGATCTGCGGACGGATGCCCAGGAAGTCTTGGCCTTGGAGAAATTCGTTCAGTCAGGAGGCCGACTCGTGCTGGCGTTGCACGCGGGTGATTTCGAACCCTCGAGCCAACTGGGGGCTTCGAGCGCGATCCCCGCGGGTGGACCGGGGTCGGCTCAGCCTCCAACGACGGGAATGAGGGGCGAGGCCGGGTTGCTTGACCTGCGAAGTCGCTGGCAGTTTGAAGCTCGCGCCGCCGCCGCCGCGGACAACACCAATTCTTTGCGCCTGAGTCTGGTAGCTACTGGCGTGGTGGCGAATGCCTCCTTCCGCCCTGTCGCGTGGCGCAGTCGGGGCCAGCTCGTCTCGACTCATGCGGACTGGACGCCGGTGTTGGCGCTGGGCACCAACACGGTGGCGCTTGAGCGGCCGCTGGGCTTGGGCACGGTGGTGGTGTGCGCCGATTCATACCTGTTTAGCAATGAAGGACTCCGCTCGAGTCCGGCGTCTGACTTTCTCGCCTGGCTGATCGGATCCGCCCGCCACGTGGTTTTCGATGAGGCACACCTGGGGGTTCTGGAAGCCCCGGGAACGGCCTCCTTGGCTCGGCGTTATCGGCTCGAGCTGCCCTTCTTCACGCTCGGTGCTCTGGCTGCTCTTTTGGTGTGGCGAGGCGCGTCCAGCTTTGAGCCCCGACGGGAGGAATCCGGCGAGGCCCAGGCATCCATTCGCGGTCGAAGCATGAGCGGTGGCTTCGTCGGGCTCCTCCGACGGAACATCGCTCCGGGCGAATTGCTTGCCCTCTGCCTGAAGGAATGGCGGCACTCGCGTTTTGGCGGACGAAGCGTCCCTTCGGCTCGGCTCGTCCGCGTTCAAGAAATCATCGATCGTGAGAACCTGGCCGTCGGTGCTCGTCCGGATCCCGTCCGGGTCTATCAGGAGATTTCCGCCGTTCTCTCGGACTCGCGTCCCGCTCTAAAACCCACTCCACCCCAGTCCCTCTCCTCAAATGACCATTGATCGACTCAAAGAAACCATGGCTCGCGCGCGACAGGAGGTCGCGAAGGTGATCATCGGCCAAGCCCACGTGATCGACCAGGCGCTGATCGTGATCTTCGCCGGTCAGCATGCTTTGATCGAGGGTGTGCCCGGGGTGGCCAAGACGCTCCTGGTCAGGACCCTTGCTCAGGTGCTGGGATGTCCATTTTCCCGCGTGCAGTTCACCCCTGATCTCATGCCCTCCGATATCACGGGCACGAATGTGTTCAACCTGCAGCGAAACGAGTTCAGCCTGATCAAAGGGCCGGTTTTCACCTCGTTCTTGCTTGCGGACGAAATCAATCGTGCACCGGCGAAGACTCAATCTGCGCTGCTGCAAGCCATGCAAGAACGGGCGGTTACGATCGATCGCGACACTCATGCGCTGTCGCCCAATTTTACCGTGTTTGCCACGCAGAACCCGGTGGAGTATGAGGGGACCTACCCGCTGCCCGAGGCGCAGAAGGATCGGTTCATGCTCAAGATTGCCATGGGCGTGCCGGGTCGAGCGGATGAGCTGTTGCTCGCGAAGAGCCTCCTCGGTTCGTCTTCCCCCGAGGCGGTTCTGCTCGGCGGGGTGATCCAGCCCGTGCTTACGGAAGCTGAACTCAACGAGATGCGCCCGCTGCTCCAGCAGTTGACCGTGCGGGAGGAATTGGTGGCGTATCTGGTGGATATTGTGCGGGCTACCCGCGAGAACGAAGCGGTGCTGGTCGGGGGCGGCCCGCGCGCCACGCAGAGCCTGCTGTGGGCCAGCCGCTCAGCCGCGGCCTTGGCGGGACGTGACTTCGTCACTCCCGATGACATTAAAGAACTGGCGAAACCGGTGCTGGAGCACCGGCTGATCCTGCGTCCGGAGTTTGAGATTGAAGGCACGACAGCTGCGGAAGTGGTCGACCGCATCCTGCAGGAGATTCCCGTGCCTCGATGAAACCGGCTGCGACAGCTTCTTGGATTGTTCCTCGGGCTCCGCTCCTGCTAGCGGTGGGGGGAATAGCTGTGCCGGCTGCCTTCCTGGTGGTGGCCGACCCAGAATGGTTGCGTTGGGCTTTGGGTATCCAGGGGGCGGTAATGGTTCTGGCGCTGGTGGATCTAGTGTTGGTCTGGGGAAAGCTGGACTTCATCCGACTGGATGTTCCACCGCGAATCCGCGGAGTGCGAGGTCGCCGGACGGCTGTCGCGCTCACCATGCAAAGCGGAGCGGTGTCAGCCGTTCAGGTGCGGGCGGCACTGGCGTGGCCGCCTGAAGTCGAGCCTGCCGAAGGGGAAGTGAGGAGCGTCAGCCTTCCATCATCGGACGCGCGCGTGACCGTGCAGTTTGAGGGGATTCCCCGACGGCGCGGCCAATTTCGCCTGGGATCGGTGCGGCTCGGGATCGTTTCCCCGTTGGGGTTCTGGGATTACAGGAGCGATCGGCCGATTCAAAGCGACCTCTGTGCTTACCCTGATCTGCGCCGCGACCAGGCCACGTTGGCTGCGCTCTTCCTGAGCCGAGACAACGTGGGGTTCCGGGCGCAGCGTCAGGTAGGAAAGGGGCGGGAATTTGAGAAGCTCCGGGAATATGTCCCGGGGGACGGCTTTGACGACATTCACTGGAAAGCAACCGCCAAGCGGGGGCATCCGGTCACCAAGGTTTTTCAGGTGGAGCGCACTCAGGAGGTCTACGTGATCCTGGACGCCTCGCGTCTCAGCGGGCGTTGCCTGGCGTCTACGGCCGGCGACCGGGGAACGGAGGCGGAGGCCGCGCACGAGGAGCCGGTTTTGGAGAGCATGATTTCGGCGGCCTTGCTGCTAGGCCAAATCGCCGAGCGGCAAGGAGATCTGTTCGGGCTGACGGTGTTTGCTGATCGAGTCGAGCGATTCGTCCGGGCGGGGAATGGCAGCGCCCACTACCAAGTGTGCCGCGATGCGCTGCTTCGTGTATCTACTCGGGAGGTGAGCCCGGACTACGATGAGTTAGGAGCCTTCCTGCGCCTGCGCTTGCGACGTCGCGCCTTGCTCCTCTACCTGACCGTGCTGGAGGATCCACTGATCGCTGAATCCTTTGTGAAGCATGCGGAGTTGGTGTCGCGACAGCATCTCCTGCTCGTCTCCATGCCTCGCTCCCCGGAGTTGCGTCCGTTGTTCAGTTCGCCCGCAGTGACTCATCTGGACGAGGTGTATGAGCATCTGGGAGGACATCTGCGGTGGGCCGACTGGCGTGCTCATGCGATCCGGCTGGAGCGCTTGGGAGTGAGGTCAAACCTGGTGGACCCCGGTCGCTTGGCTGCGGACTTGGTTGAAAACTACCTGAGCGTGAAGCGGCGTCAGATGCTATGATCATCGATCTGCAGAAGTTCATGGAGGCCGAACGTCCTGCCTGGCGTGAGCTCGAAGCTTTGCTGACGAGGATGGAGCAGTCGCCCCATCATCGACTCGAGTTCAATGAGGTGCGGCGGTTCCACCTGTTGTATGAGCGTGCGTCCGCTGATCTGGTCAAGTTGGTGACTTTTGCTGCGGAGCCAGAGCTACGGCGGTATCTGGAGAGCTTGGTCGCTCGCGCCTATGGTGAGATTCACGAAACGCGAGGTCGAGGCCGCCGGTTTCAGTTTTGGCATTGGTTCTCCGTCTCCTTGCCACTGGCGTTTCAAACGCATCTTCGCGCGTTCTGGATTTCGTTGGGGGTCACGGTGGTCGGAGCCATGCTGGGAGGGATCGGGGTTTGGCTGGATCCCGAAGCCAAGGAGATGCTCCTTCCGGCCATGTTCGCGAACCACCAAGCGGATCCCCGGGATCGCGTTGCCCGCGAGGAGGCGGTTGTCGGGGGAGCGGGGGCTGATTCCGTTACGGCATCACCGGCGCGCATGGCGGCTTTTTCGGCCTTTCTCATGCAAAACAACATCGGCGTCTCGATCAAGGCAATGGCATTGGGCATGACCTATGGTGTTGGGACCCTGGTTTTGTTGTTTCACAACGGAGTGGTCCTGGGAGTGGTGGGGCTGGACTACATTCTGGCGGGCGAGACCGAGTTCCTACTGGGGTGGCTTCTGCCCCATGGAGCCGTGGAGATACCGGCCATCCTGATGGGAGGCCAAGCCGGTTTGGCTTTGGCGGGTGCGCTTATCGGTTGGGGGAGTCGAGAGACGTTGCGGCGACGGTTTCGTCGCATCACACCGGATCTGGTCACCCTGATTGGAGGCGTTGCTTTGCTCCTGGTTTGGGCGGGAATCGTGGAGGCATTTTTTTCGCAGTTTCATGAGCCGGCCATCCCCTACGCCCTGAAGATCGCCTTCGGGGTGACGGAATTGATCCTGCTGACGGTGTATCTGGGACGTCGTTCTGGCGTTGTTGGTGGTGTGGGCCGGGGCAAAGCCCAGGCGTTTGAGGGACCTCGTGCGCCTCGGCGACCTTGAGATGTTGAAACCGCAATGAAGCAACAGGTTCTACAAATACGAACCCCGGAAGGTTTGGTCTTTTCCCAAGCGCTGGCCGGACCAGGGGCGCGGTTTCTGGCCTGGCTGGTCGATTGCGTGGTGGTGTTCGCGGCCATGATGGTGCTGAGCTCCCTGGCAGGCCTGCTGGGCTGGATCAGCCCGGAACTGGCTCAGGCGTTCACTGTCATCGGGCTCTTCGTCATCAATATTGGATATCGGATCGGATCCGAATGGGTCTGGCGCGGCCAAACCGTTGGCAAGCGTCTGCTGAGATTGAGGGTGGTGGATGCGGAGGGATTGCGGCTGAGCCTGGGGCAGGTGGTGCTGCGGAACCTGCTGCGGTTTGTGGATGTGCTTCCGGCGGGTTATCTGGTGGGAGGGATCACCGCGCTTAGCAATCCTCTGAACCAGCGATTGGGCGATCTGGCAGCCGGCACGGTGGTGATTCGGATTCCGGTGTTGCTGGAGCCGGACATCGACCAGTTGCTTAGCGGCAAGTTTAACTCGTTCCGAAAATATCCCCACCTGGTCGGGCGGCTGCGACAGAAGGTCTCGGCGCCCGAGGCTGCACTCGCGCTGCAAGCCATCCTGCGTCGGGAGGACCTGGCTCCAGAGGCTCGCGTTGAGGTCTTTCATCAGATCGCGAACTATTTTCGATCGATCCTTCCATTCCCGCCGGAGGTGTCGGAGAGCCTTCCAGACGAGCAATACCTGCGCAATGTGATCGATGTGCTGTACCGTTCGCAGAGCCAGCCCGGAAGTTCTCGACGGGAGGCGGCGGATCCTCTTTTGTGAGCCCTGAATTATGGCAGCCGACAGCATTCATTCGGACAGAGTCTCGGGTCGGGACGTGCGCACCGGGCAGTTGATCAGCGTGGCCTGGTCTCACGGGCTCATCACCGAGATCACCGGCGCGGTCGGTCCGGTTTCTGATTGCCTTTGGATCGCCCCTCCTCTGGTGGATGTGCAGGTCAACGGTTATGGGGGCACGGATTTCCAATCGGACGGCGTGAGTCGGGAGGAGTTGTTGAACTCGGTGCGGGCTTTGCGACGGGATGGCTGTCAGCGTTTTCTGCTGACGTTGATTACGGACCCATGGCCGCGTTTGATCGAGCGCTTAAAGCACCTGCGTCGGCTTCGGGAGAGTTCCGACGAATTGCGTCGGGCCATCGCCGGATGGCATCTCGAGGGGCCCTTCTTGTCGGATCAGCCGGGGTATCACGGCGCTCACTCTCCCGACTGCATGCTCGATCCGACTCCGGCCCTGTTGCAGGAGTTGCGTTGGGTGGCCGGCACGGATCCGCTGCTGATCACCCTGGCGCCCGAGCGAGCGGGTGCGATTGAAGCCATTCGGTACGCGGTCTCACTTGGCATCAAGGTCAGTCTGGGGCATACGAACGCATCTACCTCCCTCTTGGAAGCGGCCGTGGCGGCTGGGGCCACCGGATTCACCCACTTGGGCAATGCCTGTCCCCAGGCTTTGGATCGGCACGACAACATCGTTCTTCGGGTGCTGAATCTGCCTGGTTTGCGCTGGGGTGTGATTCCGGACGGGATCCATGTTTCGAAGCTAATGTTCCGGTTGATGCATCAGGTGGCCTCGGCCGACACGATCTATTACACCACCGACGCCATGGCTGCCGCGGGTGCGCCGCCGGGCCGCTACCGGTTAGGGCAATCGGTTCTGGAAGTGGGGAGCGATGAAGTGGTGCGAAAGCCTGGAGCCCAGAATTTTGCCGGTTCGGCCTTGCGTCCGGTGGAGGGGGTTATTCGAGCGGCGGGGATGTTAGATGAGCCTTGGCAGAAAGCCTGGCTCCGCTTCTCCGACCGATTGACCACCTGGATGGGATGGGAGCCGGGGTTGAGAGTGGGAGGACCGGCTGAGTTTTGCCTTATCGAGGCTCAACCGGGCGGGAAGCCCCGGTTAACCCGGGTTGTGTGGGAAGCTTCCTGAAGCACCATCGAAAGCAACACACGCCGAGCAACAGGCCAGCGGGCAGGTCGATGAAATAGTGTTGTTTCACGGCCAAGGTGGACCAGGTGATGAGTGCGGCGATCACCCAATAGGTGGTTCCAGCCCGCCAACCCCGGAGCCGCCACATCCAGCACGCTAGGAACACCGTGTTCGAGACATGCAGGCTGGGAAAGATGTTATAACCGGGGTCGAGTCGGTATACCCAGCTCATGGCCAGTCCAGTCCAGTCAGAGACGGGGCCCAGTTCCGGGCGGATCATCTGAAAGGGCAGGAGAAAGCAGGGAAGCGCCAGTCCGAATTGGAGTGAATATCCCCAGGCCGTGTCGCGGAACAGTGGGAGGTCCTTCCACATTTCCCGACAAAAGATGGGGGAGGCGCAGACCAGGAAATAGGAGAGGTAGACCCACACCCAGACTGGAGAAAAGGTGATGCTCGAATCAATCGGGAGGGCGAGATTCCAGCGTTCCGGATGATCCGCCCATCGGTGGGCATTCCACCAGGCCAGCCCATGAAACGACAGCGACAGTGTCACGGCCAAGGCGACGGCGACTACCGTTCGTTCAACGAGAGGGTTGGCGAGCGGCGACAGCGAGCTTGGGTCCCTGGAGAGCAGGGGACGCTGCCAAGCGCGATCTGGTTTCATGGGGGCATGCCTCTCGATAGAGCCTGGCGGATCGGCGCGGGGTATGCCGAAACCCACCCCCAAGGCAGCAAAGCCGTTGGGGGTCCACCTTTCTACCGGGGCGGTTTGGCGAGCTTAGCTCCGCGCGGGGAGCTTCTTCTCGACCATATTTTTGTCCAGCGTGACGTACTTTGGCAGGCCGCCTTCGCTGGGAACGCGGACTTCGCCTTCGACCAACGGTTTGATGTAGTCGACGAACTTCTCGTTCGGGGTGAAACCATCGGCGCTCAACCAATCCCGCGGGATCAGGTGTTCGACATTGGCGATTTCGTCGAGCGGGTGCAGCCCGGTGGTCCAGCGATAAGGAGAATCCGAGGAACGGACAATCTTGACCATGAACCCACTTTGACCCTCGGCGGCAGCGCGGACGGCGGCAGCGCCGCAGGCGGCGGCTTCTTGGATGTCGACTCCGCTGGCATAGTGTCCGGCCGCCCGTTGGGCATAGCCCAGCTTGACCGTGCGGGTCTTCAACCCGAGGCGCTTGGTAAGCAGTTTGCCCAGATTATCTGCGGCCCCTGAGAGAACGGGGTGACCAAAAGAGTCCAGTTGCGACTTGTCTGCGGCGATTTCTTCGCCCTTCTCATTCTTGACCCCTTCGCCGACCACCACGACGCAATACTTCAGGGCGTCGATCGTCTCCTTGACCTTGGCCAGGAAAGCTTCCTCGTTGAGCGGGATCTCCGGCACCAGGATCAGGTGCGGGGCATCCATCGGCTGGCGCTTGGCCACGATGGTTCCGGCGGCAATCCAACCGGCCGAGCGACCCATCACTTCCACCAAACAGCAGGCGCCATCGTCGGTGGCCATGGCACCGACATCGAGGGCGATTTCCATCACGGTGGCGGCGTTGTATTTGACCACGGAACCAAAGCCTGGGCAGTGGTCGGTGTGGGGAAGGTCATTGTCGATCGTTTTGGGAACGCCGATCACCTTCATCTCGTAGCCGCGCTTGATGGCTTCGTGATGGATCTTGTTGGCGGTATCCTGAGAGTCATTACCACCGATGTAGAAGAAATAGCGGATGTTATGCGCCTGGAAAACCTCGAAGAGGCGGTCCATATCCCGAGCGGCTTGCTCAGGTTTCTTGCTGAAATCGATCTTGTAACGGCAAGTGCCCAAGGCGGCGGCCGGGGTGTATTTCAACCCCTCGATATTCTTGGCTTTTTCATCGTTGAGGTCGATCAGCTCTTCATTCAGTACACCCAGGATGCCGTTCAGTCCACCGAAGATCTCTTCGATGAACTCGTGGCGACCGGCCTCTTGAATGACTCCAGCCAGGCTGGCGTTGATGACCGCGGTAGGGCCGCCCGACTGGGCAACCAACAAATTTCCAACTAGTTCAGGCATAATATCGTTTGCGAGTTCCGCGTCCGTTCATGTTCGCTTCGGTCACAGCGTCACCCGCTTGCTTAGAAGTGAGCTGGCGAACCTTGCCAATCCGTCCGGACGCTGTCAAAGGCGATTTCCTAATTTAGCGGGGGCCCGCCTCAGCTTAGTCAGGCAACGGCACCTGGAATGGACCTGAATCCTGAGGTGATCTGCCCCCTCCACCCTTGCTCTTCTAGAAGCATTTGCAGTAAACCTATACGCTTTCATGCCATCCGCCTTTGAATACCAACTCGTACAATTAGTTAACGGAAGCTTCAGTATCCGGTCGCTGGCGGAGAAGGAGACGTTCCATCCGGTGGTTGGACCGGTGGCGGAGGCCGAGGCTCTTTATCTCCGTCAGTTGAAGCTGAAGGAGCGGTTGCAGGGCCACCAGGGCGAGTTTGTGATTTGGGACATCGGGCTGGGGGCCGCCGCCAACGTGCTTACCGTGTTGCGTCAGACGCGGGAGATTGCCTCCCGAGTCCGGATTATCAGCTTCGATCATACCCTGGAACCGTTGCGGTTTGCCTTGGCCCATCAGGAGTCGCTGGGCTACTTCGAGGGTTTTGGGGGAGAGGTGGCGCGGTTCTTGGCAGAGCGGGAGACTCAGTTTGTTCATGAGCGGCAAGAAGTTAGCTGGAGCTTTATTGAGGGCGATTTTCCGACCCGTCTGAACGAGCACGCCGCCGGTGCATGGCCGAAGCCCCACGCCATCTTTTTCGATGCCTTTTCCCCGGCGAAGAATCCCGACATGTGGACGCAGCCCCTGTTTGCCAGGATTCACAGCCTGCTCGACCCTGGTCGTCCGTGTGCACTGCCCACCTATTCCCGAAGCACCCTGCTGCGGGTCTCCCTCTTGCTTGCTGGTTTCTATGTGGGAGCCGGTCACGCCACCGGAGAGAAGGAGGAAACGACCTTGGCGGCCAACAACTTGGGCTTGTTGGATGAGCCCCTCGATGCATTATGGCTAGCCCGCGCTCGGCGATCGACCAGCGCGGAGCCGTTGTGGACACCGGTGTACCGCCAGGAACGAATGTCAGCGACGACTTGGGAAAAGCTGCAGTCGCACCCCCAGTTTCGCTGAGTTATCTCTCAGGAAACGTCGCGACAGGCTGCTAAGGAGAGCGTCACGGCTCCAAGCAGCGACCCGAGGAGAATCATGCGGGTTCCGGTGTAGGGTCGGATCGAGTGAAACGACAGACCTCTGAGAGTGTTGGAGAGGAGCAGCCCACCGAGCATTCCCACGAAGCCACCGAAAATGGCAGCGAGGACGACCTCCACGACCAGACTTTCGACATCGGCGACGCCGACCCCGTTGCTGGTCAAGCCCGAGGCCCGGCTGGTTAGCCGTGGGATGACTGGGAGATGGAACCAATTCTGCATGAATGCGGGTTGTTGAGTGTGCTGCGACGGACCCTAACCCATGGGCTTTAAGGATGCAAGACGATGGCGTAGCGGGGTGCGTCGGTCTTTGCGGGCTTTCCGTTGAGTCCTTGACGTAGCCCCGGATCCCGTTAGTGTCGCGTCCAGCCACAAGGAATGGCTCAGGCGGCTTAAGGGATTCCGCAGCCTGCCGAGATAACATGTAAGTAACTTATAGAAAGCGAATGAAATCGAAACTTCTCACGCTTTGTTTGACCGGCGTTGCCGCGAGCCTTATGGCTGCAGATTCGGCACCTTCCAAGGTCGACAAGCAGAAAATCAGCTACAGCTTCGGAATGCAGTATGGCACGTTCTTGAAGCGCAACGGGATCGAGATCGACCTCACCGAGTGGACCAAGGCGGTCAATGACACTTTGGCGGGTAAGCCGGGGATGACCGATCAGGAAGCCCAGGAGGTCATGAACGCGTTTCGCACGGAGATGATGGCGAAACAGCAGATCAAGCAAAAGGAAGAGGGCGAGAAAAACGAGAAGGCCGGCGTGGCTTTTCTCGAGGAGAATGCCAAGAAAGAGGGCATTAAGACCACCGCCAGCGGTCTGCAATACAAGATTATCAAAGAGGGCACGGGAGCCAAGCCGACTCCGACCGACACCGTGACCACTCATTACAAGGGAACGCTGATCGACGGCACGGAGTTCGACAGCTCCTACGGCCGTGGTGAGCCCGCTTCCTTCCCGGTCAACGGCGTGATCGCCGGTTGGACGGAAGCGTTGCAGCTCATGCCGGTTGGCTCCAAGTGGCAGTTGTTCATCCCCTCCAAGCTCGCTTACAAGGAGCGGGGTAGCCCGCCCAAGATTGGGCCAAACTCTACCCTCGTTTTTGATATCGAATTACTCGATATCAAGAAGGCTGAGGCGGCCAAGCCCGTCACCAGTGACATCATCAAGGTTCCCTCGGCTGAAGAGCTGAAGAAGGGCGCCAAGATTGAGGTCATCAAGGACGTGGACGCCGAGATCAAGAAGCAGAAGGAAGAAGCGGCCAAGAAGGGCGCTGACTCCAACAAGCCGAAGTAAGCTTCTCAGGAATCCCTTTTAGTCAAAAACCACCCCTGGATTTCCATCCAGGGGTGGTTTTGTTTTTAGGGAACGCGGGTCCTCGTCAGCCTACCAACGAGCGGCCCTCTCGCCCGGAACCAGGCCCGAGCAGACTTACACCGCAGAGACGGGAAAGGCGCAGAGAGGGAGAGTACCTGGTGAACCACGGATTTCGCTGATCCCACGGATTAAGAATCCTGAGGGGATCGGAAGTGAAGCTCACTTGTTCTTTTCCATCCGAGACATCCGAGAAATCCGTGGTTAAGACCACCGCCTTCCTACCCTCCGGAACTCGCAAAAACAAACGGGGGCCTCGCTGGTTGGCGAGGCCCCCGTTTCGAAGTGGCTCCCTGCCGTGATTTGATGGGGCAGGGTAGACGGGTGTCTTGAGACTACGCGGACGGCTCAGGGCCGGCCGGGGGCAAGGGAGGAGTTCCCGGATCCTCGCCTTCGCCTTCGACGTCGGTTTTTTCCGAAATCACCGGGGCGATGGCTTGAAGACGATCACTCTCATCGAGGTCGATCAGTTTGACCCCCTGGGTGTTGCGGCCGGCTTCTCGAATGTCCTTCACCTGGGTGCGAACCATTTGTCCGCCGACGGTGATCAACATGAGATCCTCGTCATCCCTCACACTGAGTGCGCCCACGACTCCACCGGTCTTATCCGTGGTTTTCATGGTGATGATGCCTTTGCCGCCCCGGGATTGGACCCTGTATTCGGTGAAGTCGGTTCGTTTGCCAATGCCGTTTTCGCCCGCGACCAACAGGGTGTTGCTGGGGACCACGATCGCCAGCGCGACGACCGCATCGGTGGCTTCCAAACTGATTCCACGCACCCCGGCCGCCGGCCGGCCCATGGAACGCACCCCGTCCTCGGAAAAGCGAATGCTCATGCCCTCGCGCGTGATGAGCACCACATCGTCGGTTCCGGTGGTGAATTTGACATCGATTAGGAGATCACCCGGCTCGATGGTGATAGCAATGATGCCGCCCTTGCGCACATTGCCGAAATCGGCCAGTTCCGTCTTTTTGACGGTGCCCAGCTTGGTCGCAAAGAAGAGGAAGCCGGGCTGGGTCCAGGTTTGGTCCTCCCCGGACTGGCCGGCTTTGGACTGAATCCGGATCAAGGCGGCAATGGTCTCGCCGCCTTTCAACTCGAGCAAGTTCGCGATGTTTCGGCCCTTTGCCGCCCGTCCCATGTCGGGGATCTCATGCACCCGTTCGACATACACCCGACCGGTGTTGGTAAAGAACATGAGGTAGTCGTGCGTGCTGGCCGTGAAGAGATGCTGGATGAAGTCGGCATCGTCGCCTTCCGAACCACTGCCCTCTCGAGTGGTCATCCCGATCACTCCTTTGCCACCGCGGCGCTGAGCTTTGTACGAACTCACGTTCGTGCGCTTGATCAGCCCGTTGTGCGTCAGAGTGATGATGACGCCTTCGTTGGCGATGAGATCTTCGATCGCGATCTCCCCTTCGTCGGCGACCAGCTCGGTGAGCCGCGGGGTGGCGTGCTTCTCTTTAATCGCCAGCAACTCTTCCTTGATGATCGCCAGCACGCGAGCTTCGCGGGCGATGATGTCGAGCAGATCTTTGATGCGCTCGAGAAGTTCCCCGTATTCGCCTTTGACCTTGTCGATTTCCAGTCCGGTCAGCTGGTAGAGTCGCAGCTCGAGGATGGCATTAACCTGGGCCTCGCTGAATTCGTATCGGCCGTTGGTCAGCCGGGCCTCGCTGCGGATCAGAATGCCGAAGCGCTCGACCTGGGCGCGGGTCCATTCGAAAGCCAGCAGCTTGATCCGCGCCTCTTCCCGATTCGCGGACGAGCGGATGATTCGGATGAACTCATCCAGATTGGCCAGGGCGATGAGGTAGGCCTCCAGCGTTTCGGCCCGTTCCTCGGCCTTGCGCAGCTCAAAGCGCGTGCGGCGCAGCACGACTTCGCGCCGATGCTCGATGTAGCAGGCGATGATCTCCTTGAGATTGAGAATCTTCGGCCGGCCATGATCGATGGCCAGCATGTTGACGGCGAAGCTGTTCTCGAGGGAGGTCAGCTTGTAGAGATTGTTGATCACCACCTTGGCGATCGCATCCCGCTTGAGCTCCACCACCACCCGGGTGTTCTCGTCCGACTCGTCGCGGATCGCGCTGATGTCGGTCATGCCGGGGGTTTTCTCGTTCACCAGCTCGGCGATGCGTTCGACGAGAGTGGCTCGGTTGACAGAGTAGGGGATCTCCGTGATCACGAGTTGCTCGCGGTTGCCCTTGAGCTGTTCGACGCCGACGCGACCGCGCACTCGGAGGCTGCCTTTGCCGGTGGTGAAGTAGTCCTTGATCGGCTCGAGTCCGCACAGAGTACAGCCGGTCGGGAAGTCGGGCCCCTTGATGAACTTCATCAGGCCCGGGATCGTGATATCCGGGTTGTCGATCTGCGCGCAGATGCCGTCGACCACCTCGCCCAGGTTGTGGGGCGGGATGTTGGTGGCCATGCCTACCGCGATGCCCGTGCCGCCGTTGATCAACAGGTTCGGGAACGCCGCCGGGAATACCTTAGGTTCGGTGAGACGTTCGTCGTAGTTCGGCACGAAGTCCACGGTGTCCCGATCCATGTCGGTCATGAGCGCTGCGCCGAGGTGCGTGAGCCGCGCTTCGGTATAACGCATGGCGGCGGGAGGATCGCCTTCGACGCTTCCGAAATTTCCCTGCGGGTCGATCAGTGGCGCGCGCATGGCCCACGGCTGGGCCATATGCACCAGGGTAGGGTAGATGACAGCCTCGCCGTGGGGATGGTAGTTACCTGAAGTATCACCGCAGATCTTGGCGCACTTCATGTGCTTGCGCCCGGGGACGAGGGACAGCTCGTGCATCGCGAACAGGATGCGGCGTTGGGACGGTTTGAGGCCGTCGCGAACATCGGGCAGGGCACGAGAAACGATCACCGACATCGAGTAGTCGAGGAAGGAGTTCTTGATCTCCTCGGCCACGTTGATTTTGGCGATCTTCTCGTTGGGAGCGAACAGAGGCACGCTCCCGGAAGGGGGGATCGGTGGGTCTTGTGAGTCAGACATATGTCAAATCGGAATCGGTCGAAGCCATTAAACGTCGAGGTTGCGCACGTTGAGGGCGTTGTCCTCGATGAACTGACGGCGGGGTTCCACTTCGTCGCCCATGAGTTTGGTGAACATCTCCTCGGCCTCCACGGCATCGGTGAGGTCGATGCGGAGCAGCTTGCGCTTTTCCGGGTTCATGGTGGTTTCAAACAGCTCCTTCGGGTTCATTTCACCCAGACCCTTGAAGCGTTTCACCTGAATACCCCGGCGGCCGACTTCGATCACCCCGGCGAGAATTTCGGATATCGAGAAGAGCGGTTTGACCTGCTGTCGCTCGCCTTCACCCTCGACCAGTTCGAACAAGGGCTTATCCTGTGCCGAATAGTGCTCCACCGCGAGACCTTTGCGGGAGAGGTTGGTGAGCAGCTCGCCAATCGACTTGCTCTCATGAAGTTCCACGTGGCGAGCCCGGCGAGAGGGCATTCCTCGCTCCTTTTCGATGCGCTCCGTGTCGCCCTCGCTCTCGCCGAAAAGGCGGAGATCCGGGTTGGCCTCGCCGAATTTCCGGAGGTCTTCCTCGGTGTGGAAATACTGCACGGTCTCCTCGTTGCCTGAGCGGACCTTGACCAGGTGCCGCGCCAGTTCCCCCGTTTGGGGATCGCGCTTCTCGACATATTCGGCGAGGTCGCCTCCGTGACGCTTCAGCGCACGAGAATATTTGTCCAAGGATTCCAGCAACTCGAGGATTTCGGCCAGTTGCTTGCTGCTGAGTTCCTTGCCATCGGTCAGATTCCTCAGTTTGACTTCGTCGGTGCCGAGCTGGATCAAGATCTTGTTCAGCTGTGCGTCGTCATCCACATACTCCACGCGTTTCTTTCGGGAGATTTGATAAAGCGGAGGCTGGGCGATGTAGACAAACCCCTGTTTGATGAGCTCCGGCATTTGACGGTAAAAGAAAGTTAGGAGGAGGGTGCGGATGTGCGATCCGTCGACATCGGCGTCCGTCATGATGATGATCTTGTGATAGCGCAGCTTCTCAAGATTGAAGGAGCCCTCGGTCTCGCCCGATCCGATGCCGGTGCCCACGGCGGTGATCATGGTCCGGATTTCGTTGTTTTGCAGCACCTTGTCGAGCCGGGCTTTCTCGACGTTGATCAGCTTACCGCGGATCGGGAGAATCGCCTGGAATTTGCGGTCGCGTCCCTGTTTGGCGGAGCCACCGGCCGAGTCACCTTCGACGATGTAGAGCTCGGTGTTGGCGGGGTCTCGATCCGAACAGTCGGCTAGTTTTCCGGGCAGTCCGCCTCCGGTCATCGCAGTTTTGCGAACCGCTTCACGAGCACGGCGGGCCGCTTCGCGCGCGCGCGCGGCGTTGAGGCCCTTCTCAATGACCCGCTTCGCCACCGCTGGGTTGGCGTCGAAGAAGTTCATCAGATGGTCGTAAGTGATGGAGGAAACAATGCCCTCCACCTCTTGGGTGACCAGTTTGACCTTGGTCTGGGATTCGAAGCTGGGGCTGGGGTGCTTGACCGCGAGCACGGCCACCAAACCTTCGCGCACGTCGTCGCCGGTGATGGCAGGGTCCTTCTCCTTGAGGACGTTATTCTGCTTGGCGTATTGATTGATGGCCCGCGTCAGCGCGGTTCGGAAGCCGGTGGAGTGGGTTCCTCCGTCCGGATTGGGAATGGCGTTGGTGTAGCAGAGGATCTGGTCGCTATAGCTGTCGTTGTACTGCAGCACACAGTCCACGATCATGTCCGCCTCCATCTCCAACCCTTCCTTGCCCTTGTATTTGACGGGCCGGTGCCCGTTCAGCACGATGGGTTTGGGATGGATGACCTCCTTATTCTTGCCGAGCTGACGGACGAACTCCTCGATGCCGTCCTTGTAGTAAAACTTCTCGATCTTGTTTTCGACCCGCTCGTCGGTCAGGGCGATCTCCACACCCGGGTTAAGGAAGGCCAGTTCGCGGAGGCGATTGGCCAGGATCTCGAATTTGAACTCCGTGGTGATGGTGAAGATGGTCGCGTCCGGCTTGAAGGTGATGAGCGTGCCGGTGGAGCGGGTTTTGCCGATCACTTCCAGCTTCCTCATGGTCCGGCCGCGCTCGAATGCCATGTGATAGACCTGGCCGTTTCGATACACCTCGACCTCGAACCACTCGGAAAGCGCGTTCACGCACTTGGCGCCCACCCCATGCAGACCCCCGGAGTATTTGTACGCGCCCTGCCCGAACTTGCCGCCCGCGTGCAGGTTGGTCAGCACCAGCTCCACGGCGGGAATGTTGAACTTCGGATGGATATCCACGGGAATGCCCCGGCCATCATCCTTGAGCGTAACCGACCCGTCGACGTGGATGGTCACCTCGATATGATCGCAGAACCCGGCGAGATGCTCGTCGATGGAGTTGTCCAGGACCTCAAACACGCAATGGTGGAGGCCGCGCTCATCGGTGTGACCGATGTACATACCCGGACGTTCACGAACCGCCTCCAATCCCTCCAGCTTGTCGATCTTCGAGGCATTGTAATCCGCACCACCTCCCTCGCTGACCGGCCGCTGCTGGGCGGAGTCTTCATTCACATTCGACATAGATTCGTCGTCCGAAACCGTAGTTGCTTTGGCCATAAGGCAAATTGAAAAACGACATCGAAATGCCGTTCGTTTTAGAGCAGGCCAAGCGTAGGATTCCGACCGGGTTTTAACAACAAGAAACTGAGGGTGAGTCTGGGGGCTTCCTCAAGCTGTTGGGGATGGAGTTCTTGCCGCCTACAGGATCTTGAGGTCGAGGCGAGCACGACGGAGCTTCGCTTCAGACGCAGCAATCGAGGAGGGAACCCAAACCCTGATGTCCCGGGGCGGTCAACGTGATTTTGCTGCCGTTGGCGTTGGCAGAGTAGGTTACCCCGGCTTCCGGGCTTCGCTCCTTGCCACGCGGGGGGGAGGAGTCAGCTCGCACCGCCTCGTCTCGGGTCTGCTCGGCCTTTTCGACGGCTCGGAGCCCGGTGAGGATCAAATTTGATTTGATGGTCGGAAGCATCGCAGATGGTTTCCTGGGAGGGACTGGCGGGAACGAGGATCTTGGGTCCTGGGATGTTCCTGCTCGATCTCCCTCTACCCCGCCTTCTTTCAGCTATCGCCGTGCCATGACAAAAAAGAGCTGGAATCTCGTTGGCCGATGTAAAGTCCTAGCCTGGAGCGTCCGATAGCACGAGCAGTCGCTGTCCGGTGGGACTTTTCGGGGGAGATGTCTGCTCACGGAACACGGCCTGTCTGCATAGATGCCAGGCGTGGGACAATCCTGGCCATTAACTCCTTCCGGATTCCGCCGATGGAACTAACTAACGCGTTCGGTGCAGCGTGGCCGCCTGAGATGTCGGAAACCCCGGGGTTACTGGTTTCTGCGGGTGGGGCGGGCGTTCGGACCGGTTTGACCAGAACACATGTCGCAACAGGTTGGAAATCGTATTCTGAGGATTCATCCGCAGCCTTCCGGAGGAATGATACCGACTGCTTCCGATTTGGCTTCACCGTTGGATGCCGCCTCCGACCTGGCCTCCTCGGCCGGGGCGACGACGGCGCGCTTACAGCTGGCCTCCCTGTTGGGGCTGGTTCCCGACACCGTGCTGAGAATCCGCTCGGACGGCACCATCCTGGAGTACCATCCTTCCCAGGATAGCGAGCTATCACTGTCGGTCTCTCAGGTTCGGGGCGCCCGGTTGCAGGATTTGCTGCCGGGGCGCTACGCCGAGGAGGCCATGCATTTGATCTCCCAGGCGTTGCTGAAGGATGCTGTTCAGAGCCACACGGCCGAGATTCCAGTCAACTCGTTGGTGCGGGAACTGGAAGCCAGAGTATTGCCTTGTGGTCCGGACGAGGTGATGGTGCTGGTGCGGGACGTCACGGATCGGCAGCGTCTGGAGAAGGAGATTCTGGAGATCAGCCATCGGGAGCAGCAGCGGATTGGCCAGGATCTTCACGACAGTCTCGGGCAGCACCTTACGGGCATCAGCTTTCTGAGCAAGGCCCTGCAAACGAAGCTGACCTCTCGAAATCTTGCCGAGGCGGCTCAGGCCGGCGAAATCGCCCAGCTGGTGGTGCAGACCCTCGCTCACACCCGGAATATTGCGCGCGGGCTCTTTCCCGTGGAGTTGGAGACCACGGGACGGCTCGCTCCCGCCCTCACGGAACTCATCGCCAACACGGAGAAGCTCTTTCGAGTCACCTGCCGATTGGAGTTGGATCCCGCCCTGGACATTGCGGATGTTCGGATCTCGACCGAGCTTTTTCGGATCGCTCAAGAAGCCATCAGCAATGCCATCAAGCATGGCAAAGCTCGTCGGATCTGCGTTCGGCTGCAGGCGAGCCCGCCGCACGCCAAGCTGCTGATCCAGGACGATGGGGGTGGCATTGCCTCTGGAACGGGCACTACGGGTCTGGGACTGCGGATCATGGGCTTTCGAGCGAATCGTATTGGCGGGCGCATCGATGTCTCTCCGCTGGACATTGGCGGCACCCTGGTAACCTGCGAATTTCCTTTTCCTGGCGCCGCGGCTGACGCGTCGAGGATGGAGTTGAAACCTGTTTAGTAACCGACTTTATGCAGAACAAGCCCCCGACCCCTCAACCTGTGAACCGAAAGCCCAAGACGAAAGTTTTGCTGGTGGATGATCATCCGGTCCTGCGTCGAGGTCTTGGACAATTGATCAATCAGGAGCCGGACATGGTTGTGTGCGGTGAGGCGGAGGATGCCCCGCGTGCTTTCGAGGCCGTGGGAGAACTCGCCCCGGACGTTGTTGTGGTGGATGTTTCCCTGAAAGGGAGCAACGGCATCGAGTTGCTGAAGAACCTGAAGGCCCGGTATCCCAACCTGCCGGTCCTGGTGCTCTCCATGCACGACGAGTCCCTGTATGCCGAGCGAGCGTTGCGCGCCGGCGGCCTGGGCTACATCATGAAGGACGAGGCATTCGAGCAGGTGCTTTCCGCCATCCGACAGGTGCTGAAGGGAGAGATATTTCTCAGTGAGAAAATGAAAGGCAAGATGCTGCAGCAAGTTGCGCTGGGCAAGGGTAAGGTGGTGGCTTCGCCGATCGAGACGTTGACCGACCGGGAGCTGGAGGTTTTTCGGCTGATTGGACAAGGCCACGGAACTCGCCAGATCGCCGAGGAGTTGCATCTAAGCGTGCGCACCGTCGAAGCTTACCGCGAATACATCAAGGATAAGCTGAACCTGAAGAACGCCACCGAGCTGGTTCAGCATGCCTTTCATTGGGTGCATCACCAGGAGGCGGCATGACGCGCGGCCTGAAGACCCATTCGCCGTTATTTCTCGAACCACTCCCGGTCTCCTGACAGGTCACATGAAGCGCGTTCTGGTCATCGACGACACACCCGAGATTCTGGAAGTGATCTCGGAGTGTCTGACGTACCAGGGCCTCGAAACCGTGGTTGCCCGGGACGGCACCACCGGAATAGCCCTCGCTCAGCAAAAGCCTCCCGACCTGATCATCTGCGACGTCAATATGCCCGGCTTGGATGGGTATTCCGTGTTGATGGCCCTGCGCAAGATTGAGGTCACCGCCACCGTGCCCTTTATTTTTCTGACCGGCGTGGCCGACAAGATTCATGTTCGCCGCGGGATGGAGTTGGGAGCCGACGACTACCTCACCAAGCCTTTCACCCAGAAGGAGCTGAAGGCGGCGGTCGCCGCCCGCTTGGAGAAGCAGGCCGAACTTCAGCGTCAAGCCGACCGTCGCCTGGACGAGCTGCGGGGAAGCTTGACCTTGGCGCTGCCGCACGAGCTGCGCACGCCCTTGAACGGGATTCTGGGCCTGGCTGGAATCCTGATCGAGGATTACGCCAACTGCACTCCAAACGAGGTGCTGGCCACCGCTCAGGACATCCATTCCTCGGCCGAGCGGCTGCACCACCTCATCGAGAACTTCCTGGTCTTTGCGCAGATCCAGCTGCTCGTGACGGAACGGAAGTCGTTGGCGGACGGCGATTGGCTGCCGGTTTCGGGCCGGGATGTCATTCCCGAGATCGCGATGGCAGTGGCACGGCGTTACCATCGGGAGGCCGATTTGGTATTGGAGCTTTCGAGTGTTGCGTTCAACGTTCCAGGGGAGAAGCTGCGCAAGATCCTGGGCGAATCCTTGGACAACGCCTTCAAGTTCTCAGCGCCGTCGAAGAAGGTCCGGGTGGCTACCCAAGAGACTGAGGACGGCCGCAGCGAGTTGGTGATCGAGGATCACGGCCGGGGCATGACGGCGGAGCAGGTGGCCAAGATTGGTCCGCATATCCAGTTTGAGCGTCAGTTGTATGAGCAGCAGGGCGCGGGGCTGGGGCTGATTATTTCCAAGCGCATGACCGAGCTTCTCGGAGGCGACTTCCTGGTTCGCAGCACCCCGGGTGTCGGGACATCCATCCACGCCCGGTTTCCCGCCCCCGCGATTCGTGAGCAACCCCTGTCTTCCGACACCGAGTTGACAGCCAAGGCTGCCTGATCCCTTCCGCCTGTCACCGAAAGTCGGCAGCGCCGCGGTGCCCGGGCTCTTTCGGCTATACAAATCAGTTCTCGGATGGTGATGTTGCCGACATGAATCAGCGCGCATGGCGGCAGCTTTCGGCAGGGTGCATCGTGACGGCGGTTCTGGTTTTCAGCGGCGTCATCGGACCGGTTCCAACGATCGTTGCCCAAGAGACCAAGCTCGGATATTATCGTTTTCCCGCCCTCTATCGCGACACGGTGCTGTTCACGGCCGAGGGAGATCTGTGGCGCGTCGGAGCATCGGGAGGCGTGGCGCAGCGCTTGACCACGCATCCCGAGGAGGAACGTCGCGCGTGCGTCTCACCCGACGGCAAGTGGATCGCCTTTGCTGCCAGCTACGAAGGCCCCACCGAGGTCTACACCATGCCCTTTTCGGGCGGCTTGCCGGTGCGCCGCACCTACACGGATCAGACCACCGAGCCCGTGGGTTGGACTCCGGACGGCAAACTGCTTTACACCACCCTTCGGTACTGGGTCCTTCCCGATCAGCAGATTCACGTTCTGGACTTGGAGAGCGGGGCCACCACGCTGCTGCCTCTGGCCCAGGCAAGCCGAGGGGTCTTTGATGATGCGGGAGATTCCTTCTTCTTCACCCGGCTGCCTTTCAATCAGGGCAGCGTGAAGCGTTATCGCGGCGGCACGGCGGAAAACCTTTGGAAGTTCAAAGCCGGAGAGCCCGAGGCGGTGCCTTTGACGGCCGACTACGCGGGCAGCAGTCGCTGGCCGCTCTGGTGGCAAGGACGGGTTTATTTCGTCAGCGACCGTGACGGCTTCATGAATCTGTGGTCGATGGCACCGGATGGCACGGGCGTGAAACAGCACACGGCCCACCAGGGTTGGGATGTCAAATGGCCGAGCCTCTCAGAAGGGCGGATCGTGTATCAGCTGGGCGGCGACCTCCGGCGGCACGACATCGCATCGGGCCAGGACATCGTGATCCCGATTTCTCTCGCCTCGGATTTCGATCATCAGAGGGAGAAATGGGTGAAGAAGCCGCTGGACTACGTCACCGCGGCGCACCTGTCTCCGACGGGCGATCGCGTCGCGCTCACCGCGCGTGGGCAGGTCTTTGTGGCTCCGGTGGGACCCGGGCGGCTGGTGGAGGCGACGCGGCAGTCCGGCTTCCGATACCGCGACGCCCGGTTCATGCCCGATGGCCGGAACCTGGTCTCGCTTTCCGATGAAAGCGGCGAGGTGGAGTTCACGCGGCTTCCCGCCAATGGCCTTGGTCAGCCGGAGCGATTGACGACGAATGGAACGGTTCTCCGCTGGGAGGGCGTTCCTTCCCCGGACGGCCAGTGGCTCGCCTGGGCGGACAAGGACCAGAAGCTCTGGGTCTTTCACTTGGAGCGAAAGGAGCTTCGCTGGGTGGCCGATTCACCTCACTTCGATTCCTTTGACTTCAGCTGGTCTCCGGACAGTCGCTGGCTCGCCTATTCCGTCGCGGGCGACAATCAGTACTATCGCATCTGGCTCTACCGCCTCCAGGATCAGTCCAAGACTCCGGTCACGAGCGATCGCGTCTATAGCATCGGCCCGCAGTGGAGCCCGGACGGCAAGTGGATCTACTTCCTCTCCGACCGCCATCTGGAGTCCCTGGTTTCCAGCCCCTGGGGGCCGCGGCAGCCAGAGCCGTTTTTCGATCGATCCACCAAGCTCTACCTCGCGGCCTTGACGCCGGGGTTGCGCTCGCCTTTTGAGCCGCCCACGGAACTGCATCCTCCCGCCGACAAGAAGGACGACAAGAAAGACGACAAGCCTGACTCCAAGAGCGGCACAGCTGAGGCCAAGGAACTCAAGCAGACCGAGTCTGCCGGGAGTGGAGAAGCCAGTAAACCCAAGGAGGTCGCAGCCTCGACCAACGCGCCGCCGGAAGTGGTGATCGATCTGGCGGGAGTTTCCTCGCGGATTTGGCCGGCACCGCTGCCTCCGGGAAATTACCAGGAGCTGGCGGTGGGTGAGAAGCGGGTGTTCTGGCTGTCCCGCGACGCCGGCAAGGATTCCAAGCCCAAGCTCCAGACTCTCGAGATTGGTTTCGACGACCCGAAACCCAAAACGCTGGTGGAGGACGTTCAGGGCTATGAGTTGTCGGCCGATCGGAAGAAGCTCCTCATTCGCAAGGGAGACAACTTTCATGTCGAGGACGCGTCCGCGTCGGCTCCCGCCAAGCTGGAGAAGTCGATCGATTTGAAGGGCTGGAGCTTTTCGCTGGATCCTCGCGAGGAGTGGCGCCAGATGTTTCGCGAGGCGTGGCGGTTGGAGCGCGACTATTTTTACGACCGCAAGATGCACGGCGTCGACTGGCGGGCGGTGCTGGAGAGATACTTGCCTTCGGTGGATCGGATCACCGACCGGGCGGAGCTCAGCGACCTGATCGGCGACATGGTCAGCGAGTTGGCCGCCCTTCACATTCGCGTTGTGGGAGGGGACCATCGCGACGGGCCGGATAACGTGAATCCAGGCACCTTGGGAGCCGAGCTGGTTCGCGACTCCCAGCGCGAGGGATGGCGGATTGAGCGTCTCTATCGGTCCGACCCCGACTACCCTGAAAAGCTGTCCCCGCTCGCCCGCCCCGGGGTGGAGCTCCAGGAGGGCGACGTGATTCAGTGGATCAACGGGGTGAGCACTCTCACCGTTCCTCATCCCTATGCATTGCTTCGCAATCAGGCCGGCCGCCAGGTGATTCTTCGGATTAAACCCCGGTCCGGTGAAGGCACGCGGGATGTCGTGGTGGTGCCTCTGGATCGCGGAGGAGAGACGGATCTGCGGTACTCGGAATGGGAATATACCCGTCGTTTGCGAGTGGAGGAGCAGGGGAAGGGGCAGCTCGGCTACGTGCATCTGCGGGCGATGGGCGGTGACGATATCGCCCAGTGGGCGCGCGAGTTTTATCCCATCTATGATCGCAGAGGCTTGATCATCGATGTGCGCCACAACCGCGGCGGCAACATTGATAGCTGGATCCTCGAGAAGCTGCTTCGGAAGGCCTGGTTCTATTGGCAGCCGCGGGTGGGAAAACCCACGTGGAACATGCAGTATGCGTTTCGGGGGCATATGGTGGTGCTCTGCGATGAATTCACGGCATCCGACGGGGAAGCTTTCGCGGAAGGGTTCAAGCGTCTCGGCCTGGGCAAGGTGATCGGCAAACGAACCTGGGGCGGCGAGATCTGGCTTTCGGCCAACAACTGGCTGGTGGATAAAGGAATCGCCACGGCGGCGGAGATCGGGGTCTACGGGCCGGAAGGGCAGTGGCTGATCGAAGGCCACGGGGTGGAGCCGGACGTGGTGGTGGATAATCCTCCGCACGCCACCTTCAAAGGGGAGGACGCCCAGCTGACCCGCGCGATCGAGCACCTGTTGGAGGAAATCCGACTGAAGCCCGTGGAGGTTCCACCCGCGCCCCCGCACCCCGATAAGTCGTTCAAGCCCGCGCGGTAGCCGTTGCGTGGGAGACGCCCGCGAACGCGATAGCCCAAGAATCCTTAGGGACAATCCGCCTAGATCCAGCTAGCCTTGGTCCGGTCGCCGCCGCAAGGCGCCCGAATTTATCGTCCTGCATGTCGTCTGATGGAAGCGTGTCAACGTCCCGATCCAGTACCACCGTCCTGTGCCTGGGATTTCTGCTTTGCCTTGCGGGAACCACCCAGGCCGGCGAGCCGGCGCCTCACTGGGCCTTCCAGCCCATGCGGGAGCAGCCGCCGCCCGCCGTTCGAAACGAGCGCTGGATTCAATCGCCTGTGGATCGATTCATTCTCGCGCGGCTCGAAGCGCTCCGAGTGGCACCCAGCCCGGCGGCGGGACGGCAGCAGCTGATTCGCAGGGCGACGTTTGATCTGACCGGGCTGGCCCCGACGGCGGCAGAAACCGAGGCTTTTCTGGCGGACACTTCGCCCCGCGCCTTCCAGACCGTGGTGGACCGTCTGCTGAATTCGCCTCGCTATGGGGAACGGTGGGGCAGGTGGTGGCTCGATATTGCCCGTTACGCCGACAGCAATGGGCAGGACGAGAACAAGTTCATGGCGAATGCCTGGAGATACCGCGACTGGGTTATCCGGTCCTTCGATCGCGATCTTCCCTTCGACCAGTTCGTAACCCTGCAGCTCGCCGGGGATCTGCTTCCGGCCGAGGGGGTGCCGGAGCCGGTGCTCTTTGATCGATGGACCGCCACCGGCTTTCTGGTTCTCGGGCCGAAGATGCTGGCGGAGCAGGACAAGCCCAAGCTCGTCATGGATTTGGTGGACGAGCAGCTCGACACGATCGGCCGCGCTTTTCTGGGGCTGACGGTGAGTTGCGCGCGCTGTCATGACCACAAGTTCGACCCTATCTCCACCCGGGATTACTATGCGCTGGCCGGTATCCTGAAGAGCACCCGTTCGATGGAGAACTTGTCGTTTGTGTCCAAATGGAACGAACGCAGCATCGCCACTCGGGAGCATCGCGACCTGCTCGCTCGTTTTCGTCAGCGGACCAACGAGATCGGGCTGGCGTTGGCCGCGACGATCCGTGAGGCCAATCAGGCGGTGGAGAAAGCAGGCGTGGCCGGGGCGGGGAACACCAATGCTCCCTCCGCTGCAGCGGTGCCGGCGGACCGCCGTCCGCTTTGGTCAGCACAGCATCTGGCTGCGGTGAGCCGCCTCGAAGCGGAGCGTGCGAGCCTGCTTTCCAATGCTCCGCCGGCAGAGCCGTTCGCGCCTTCGGCCGATGAGGGATCGGTCACGAATCTGCCGGTGCATGTGCGCGGCAGCCATTTGACCCTCGCCAAGGAGGCCGTTCCGCGTGGATTCATCCAGGTGCTAGGGGTGTCGCATGCTGACCCGATTCCCGAGCGGCAGAGCGGGCGGCTGGAGCTGGCCCGGTGGCTTGTGAATCCCCAGCATCCATTGCTGGCGCGGGTGACCGTCAATCGGCTCTGGCAGGCCCACTTCGGGGAGGGCTTGGTTCGGACTTCGGACAATTTTGGGGTGAAGGGCGAGGAGCCATCGCATCCGGAGCTTCTGGACTGGCTGGCCGCTGAGCTGATTCGCTCCGGCTGGAGTGTGAAATCGATGCATCGGCAGCTGATGCTTTCGGCGGTTTACCAGCAATCCTCAGCTGCGCCGGAGCGCACGGCGGGGGGGCACGAGATGCCGCTGGATGTGCTGGATCCAGACAACCGCCTGTTGAGCCGTTTTCCCCGGCAGCGGCTGGAGGCGGAGATGGTTCGGGATGCGCTGCTGCAGGTGGCCGGGCAGCTGGACGTCACGGTTGGAGGGTCCCTGGCCCCTTGGAAGAACGATGAGTATGTGCCGGGCGACGAAGAACCTTTTCGATCGCAGCGGCGATCGGTGTACCTTCCCATCATCCGTGATCGGGTGTATGATGTGTTCACTCTGTTCGATTTTGCCAACCCCAGCGTGGGGACGGCCAAACGCGGATCCACGGTGGTCGCTCACCAGGCCCTCTTTTACATGAACAGTCCGCTGGTCAAGTCTTCGGCGAAGCGGCTTGCGGCGGAGGTTCTGGACGCGCCCCGGGCTACGGATGCTGAGCGCGCGCAGCGGTTGTATCGCCGTGTTCTGGGGCGTTTGCCGACTCGGGACGAAGTGGGCCGGGCCGTTGCGTTTCTCCAGCGTGCGGGAGCTGATGCGAAGGCATCGGGTGAGCTTCTTCATCGTGGCTGGTCGGCGCTGGCGCAGGTGCTTTTGGCATCGAACGAGTTCGCTTATCGAGATTGACCATGATTTTGCCTTATCCCCGTGATCTGAACCCGATCAGCCGCCGGCGCTGGCTGTCGCGGTGTGCGTTGGGCTTTGGTCAGCTGGCGCTGGGTGGCATTCTTTCGGGCCTGGGCAGGGCGGCTGCCGAGAGCCCGCTGGCCGCCAAACCGTCGCGTTTCCCAGCCCGTGCGAAGCGCGTGATCTTTCTGTTCATGCATGGCGGTCCCTCTCATGTGGACACCTTTGACTACAAGCCGTCGCTCATCAGGGATCACGGCAAGCCGCTGCCCTTCGCCAAGCCGCGGGTCCAGTTTGCCCAAACCGGGAATCTGGGCCGATCGCCGTGGGACTTTCGCGCTTACGGACAGAGCGGGGCGATGGTCAGCGACCTATTTCCGCAGGTCGGGGCTTGCGCGGATGATTTGTGCTTTCTCAAATCGGTTCATGGAACCAACGAGGCGCATGGAGGTGCGCTGCTCAAGCTTCACACCGGCTCGGATACGTTTGTGCGGCCGGGAATGGGAGCCTGGGTGTCCTATGGGCTGGGCTCCGAGAATGCCAACCTTCCCAGCTTCATCACGATGAACCCGACGCAGGGGCATGGCGGCGTGGGAAACTATTCCAGCGCTTTCTTGCCTGCGGTGCACCATGGCACTTCCATCAGCACCGGCGGTGGCAAGACCGCGATCCACTATCTGCACGATCCGGAGGAAAACCCTCAGCTGCAGCGTGCCCAGCTGGATTTGCTGGGTGCCATGAATCGCGATCACCTGGCGCACACCGGCGCCGATTCCGCGCTCGAGGCGCGGATCGAGTCCTTCGAACTGGCATTTCGGATGCAGATGGAGGCTCCGGAGGTGATGAATCTGGACCGGGAGACGGCCGCGACCCGCCGCCTTTACGGACTGGACGATCCCCAGACTGCCTCCTTCGCGCGGCAATGCCTCATGGCGCGCCGATTCAGCGAACGAGGCGTACGCTTCGTGCAAGCGACCCACGGATACTGGGATCAGCACGACAATCTCACCAAGGACCACGGCCGGTTGGCGGCGGAAGTGGATCGGCCGATCGCTGGGCTGCTTCAGGATCTCAAGTCGCGCGGGATGCTCGAGGAAACCTTGGTTATCTGGGGGGGCGAGTTCGGAAGGACTCCCACCCTGCAGGGTAAGGACGGCCGGGACCATCATCCTCACGCCTTCACCATGTGGCTTGCGGGAGGCGGGGTCAAGGCGGGGTTCAGCTACGGTGTGACCGATGAGTATGGATTTTATTGCGTCGATCAGAAGCTGCATGTGCACGATCTGCATGCCACCTTGCTCGCCCTGCTGGGCTTGGACCACGAGGAGTTGACCTTCCGTCACGCCGGGCGCGATTTTCGACTGACTGACGTTCATGGCCGCGTGGTAGACGATCTCTTCGCCTAGATGGGTGGTTCAGCACTTGGCAGGCGGTTCGATTCTAACAATGGACGAGATATGAATAAACCGTGTGTCAGGACAAACCGTCTCCCCGTTCGAGGGTGGCCGTTCGGCTTCGTCGCCCTCCTATGGATTGGGCTGTCCTTCGCATCGGGAGTTCCTCCGGACGCGAACTGGCTATCCCTCGCCAAGATCGATTCCGAGCCCGTGGCCATGTCCTGGGATACCCGTCCCCGGCTGTGGCTGCTGGAAGCGGTCACCACCTCCCCAGGACGTCAGGGGCGTGTCCTCATCGTCGAAGAGTCCGCGGCTCCGCAGCCGTCCCACGCCCTGAAATTGTTTAGTGACGAATTGCCTGACTCCACGGGCTTCATCTGGACCCCGCAGGGGGTGTTGGTGGGGACAGCCACCGGACTGTGGCTATTGCAGGATACCAATCTCGATGATCGCGTTGACCGACGTCAGCAGTTGGTCACCGGCTTTCTGGGGACTGGCCAGGGTGGCAAGCTCACCTCGTTCGTGCGCGGGCCTGACTCTTGGATCTACTTTCTCCACGAAGGATCGGGGGTGGCTTCGCTTGAGTCCAAACAGGCGGGGGTGGTCGTTCCCTCGCGCGCGGGGTGTGGAGTGATGAGGTACCATCCCGAGGCACGAATCCTCGAGACCGTCTCGGACGGCCCGTTGCTGCCGGTAGCTCTTGCCTTCGATCCTGAGGGGAACCTTTTCGCAGCAACGCGCACGCGGGAAAGCCTCTTCCACATCGTCGCGGGGGGCAATTTCCTTCCTTTGAACTCTTTCCCGACGCCCCTGCAGTATCGGACGCCTCGAATGGGTGCGGTTGGTGACCCAAGTTTGCACCGCTACGGAAGCTACGGGCTTACCTTCGCAGAAGCATCCGATGCAGTGGGCTCCGGTGTTGTGGGGGGTGTTTTGTGGTTTACCAACGTTCCCTCCCGATTGAGTTTTCGCCTCCAGCCCGATGGGGCCGGTTTTCGCGCGAGTGCGGTCTTCTCAACCTTGGGACCAGAAGCGGCGTCATGGCTGGAGCGGGGAGAACGCTCGATCGCGGGACCCGGAGGGGCGATGTGGGTGCGCAGCGGCGTCGGCATTGCTCGTATTGGGGGGGCGGGGCTGGCTTCCGCGGCCTCGTGGAGTTCGCTCGCTCGCGTGCGCTCCGCGGAACTGATCCCGTTGTTGGAGTCCACTAATGGATGGTTGCGAACCTGGGCGCGTCAGCGCCTGGCTAGCGAGGCTTCGGCGGAAGACCGACAGGCCTTGTTTCGGCGGCTGGACGAAGGGCCTTCAACCCGCGTTCGGCTGGAGTCGCTTTGGACGCTGGCATCCCTGAAGGCAGGGCGGGCTGAGGCTCTAACGCGAGCCTTGGCGGCCTCCGATGCCGTGGTGCGCGCCTGGGGGGTCCGACTACTCGGTGAGGTCGGAAGTTTGAGTCCTGAGCAGGGGGTAGCCCTGAGGGCCCAAGCGGAGCATCGCGACCCACGCGTTCGCCGCGAGGTGGCCAACTCCCTCAGGCGACTGGCTTACGGGGCCGCAGCCGCTACGAATGAACCCACTGGTTCAGCGGCGCAGACCGTGTTGCAGCAGGCGATGGAATCGTTGCTCCTGACCTCGGCGGGCGAGGCGGATGACGTGATCAAGTCCTTGGCCGCCGGTGCGTTCGACTCGCTTGTGGCGAGGGATGAGGTGGGTGCGTTTCAGGTTCTTCGGCGGGTAGGGGATCCTGGCTTGTCGCTGGCGGGGGAACTGCTGAACAGGGCCGTGCAGCAGCTTTTTGCCTCGCGCGACGCTCGTGCGGTGAATCGTGGATTGGATTTCCTGTTTGAGATCTCGGAGGAGTCTCCCGCGCTGTGTGCGGCGGGGTTGATGGGGATGATGAAGGGGCAGAAATCCAGCAAAGTCTGGACTGGATACCCAGGAGTGAAGCGATTGCTGAAACGACTTGCGGCGAGCCCGAACGACGAGCTGGCAGGGGCAGCTCGGCAAGTTGATGCGTTTTGCGGAAATCCGGCGGCTCAGAATGCGATCATCGCCAAGGTCAACGACAGTCGGCTGCCCGAGGCCGAGCGGTTGAAGGCGATTCGATTTACGGAAGTGATTCCGAGCGAGTTGGCTCGCTCGGCGTTGTTGGAGGCCGTTATGGCGACCAATTTGGTTTCCTTGCAGGGTGCTGCGATGGAGGTGCTGCGCGTGATTGGAAAGACGGAGGATCTCGAACGCTTGGTTCGCCGATGGGACGGCTTATCGACCGAGCTTCGACAGGTGTCTTCCGAAGTGCTGGTGGCCAAACTCGAATGGGTGCCGGTTTTGCTGCGCGGCCTTGAGGAAGGTCGCGTGAGGGCCGCCGATCTTTCTCCTCAGGCCGTGGTTCGACTCCGGGAACACCCGAACCTGAAGATTCGCGCTCGTGCGTTGGCGGCGCTGGATTCCAGCGACCGTTGATTTGGGGTGGGAGGGACTGTAGAACCTTGGCGGCAAGGGGATTACATTCCTCAATAAGTTCTTTGCTCTCGACGGGGCATTAGTGATTCAATCACCCGCCTGATGAAGATTTTGGTCATTGGCTCGGGCGGTCGCGAGCATGCCTTAGTGTGGAAGTTGGCGAACTCCAGTCGAGTGAAGCACCTCTGGTGCGCTCCTGGCAATGCAGGCATCGGCCAGGAAACCCTGGCCTCGAGTGGCGAAGCGGTGGAGTGCGTTCCGATCTCCGCGGAAGCCATTGCAGCTTTGGCCGATTTCGCCAGTGTTCAGCAGGTGGACTTGACCGTGGTCGGGCCCGACAACCCTTTGGCATTGGGCATCGTTGATCTGTTCAACGAGCGGGGACTGAGGATTTGGGGCCCGAACCGTGTAGCCGCCCAGTTTGAATCTTCGAAGGCGTTTTCCCAAGCCTTCATGGAGCGCCACGGCATCCCGACTGCGCGGGCGGGAACCTTCACCGACCCCGTGCTGGCCAAGCGTTTCGCGGCTTCGCTGGGGGGGCGTTGTGCGGTGAAGGCCGATGGTTTGGCGCTGGGCAAGGGGGTGCTGCTGTGCCATTCGGTGAGTGAGTCGGACGCGGCGATCGATGACATTTTGGTGAAGCAGGCCTTCGGACAGGCGGGGAGTTTGGTCGTCATTCAGGAGTTGCTGGAGGGCGTCGAGATCTCCCTGCATGCCCTGTGCGACGGCCGAGTTGCCAAGCTGTTTCCGAGTTCCCAGGATCACAAGCGAGCGTTGGATGGCGACCAGGGGCTGAACACGGGCGGCATGGGCACCTATTGCCCGACACCGTTCCTCACCGAGCAGCAGTTGCAGGAAACAGGTGAGCAGATCCTCGGTCCCTGGGTGCGTGGCTGTGAGCGGGAGGGGATTGATTTTCATGGCATTTTGTATCCTGGAGTCATGCTGACTCGCGAAGGTCCGCGGGTGCTCGAGTTCAACGCGCGGTTTGGCGACCCGGAAACGCAGGTTTACTTGACGCGACTGGAGAACGACTTGCTGGAGCTGCTCGAAGCGAGCGTCGACGGGACGCTGTCGAAGCAGGAGTTGCGCTGGAAAGCGGGCGCCTCCGTGTGTGTGGTGCTCGCCTCGGGCGGCTATCCGGGATCCTATGCCAAGGGCAAGGTCATCCGGGGGTTGGCGGCGGCCGCAAAGTTGGCGCAGGTGAAGGTGTTTCACGCCGGCACCGCGCTTCAAGGCGAGGATGTTGTCACGCAAGGCGGCCGCGTCCTGGGCGTCACGGCATGGGATGTCACCCTGGCGGCGGCGCAGAAGCGCGCCTATGACGCGGCCGAGCTGATTCAGTTTGAGGGGAAGCAGTATCGACGCGACATCGGGGCCAAGGGGCTGAGTCCCGGCTTGGCTTGCGGATGAACGACACACGCCGATGGTGCTGAACTCCGATTCACGTATGGAAACGAAGAACAAGAGCTGGACTTGTCTGAGCAGACTGGTGGGGTGGTGCTGGGTGGCATCCCTCTCCGCACTGCCGATGTCCGGTGCTGAGCCTGTCTCCTCGCCGGACTTTCGGGAGGTTTACGAGCTACTCCGAACGAACCTGCCCGGAATAGATGAAGCAGCATTGCAGAAGGCTTCCGTAAGGGGGTTGCTTTCCCAGTTCGCTGACCGAGTCAACCTCATATCGGGAACGAACGCACCAGCACCCGCCCGCCAGGATTCGGTGGAGGCCAGGCTGATGGAGGAGCGCTTCGCTTACCTCAGGCTCCCCCTGTTGGACGGCGTGGCTGATGAGGTGGCTCAGCAGTTGCGGGCCTTGGTATCCAGCAATCAGGTGAATGGCGGGATCTTGGACCTGCGGTTTACCAAGGGGCGCGATTTTGGGTCGGCGGTGGCGGTGGCCTCCCAGTTGGTCGCCGGGACTCAGCCATTGCTCGATTGGGGCGGGGGATTGGTTCAGTCGGGTGGAACGAGCATCGTGGCCCGGATTCCTTGGACCATTTTGGTCAATGCCGAGACCTCGGGGAGTCCGGAGGCCCTGGCGGCTGCGCTCCGCTTTACTGAGACGGGGATTTTGGTCGGAAGCAAGACGGCTGGGAATGCGGCGACCTTCCGCGAGTTCGCGCTCCAGAATGGGCAGCGGTTGTCGATTGCTAACCAACCCGTGAAAACCCCTGATGGAAAGGAGATTCCGAGCGGGGGTTTGGTTCCTGACATCACCGTTTCCGTGGACTTGGAACAGGAACGCTTGTATCAGCAGGATCCGTCGCGCACACTGGGCAAACCGGATGCGGCAGCCGCCAGTGGCAAGAACACTTCGGCCTCCGCTCGGGCGGCTCGCCGGCGCGTGAACGAGGCGGATTTAGTGCGTTTGCAGAAGGAAGGAAAACGTCTGGATTCGGACACCATTAGCACGGGCAACCAGCTGGATCCGGTGGAGGAAACCCCTCGGGTTCAGGATCCTGTCCTGAATCGTGCTCTGGACCTGCTGAAGGGTCTAGCCATTGTCCGCAAGGCGCGGCGCGGATAATTTCACCATTGACGAGTTGATAACACAGTTCCAATTTCGAAAGATCGCTACGACATGAAACGGGTTTTGTTCGTTTGCACCGGAAACATTTGCCGCAGCCCCATGGCCGAGGGGCTGTTCCGTCACATCACTCGGGGCCGAAAGGGCTACGAGGCCTTGTCGGCCGGGGTTGGGGCGATCGACGGTCAAGCTCCGAGCGAGTATTCGGTTCGGGCGTTGGCGGAATTGGGCATCGATATTGCGCACCAGCGCAGCCGTCCGCTGAGCGCCGACCTGGTAGCACGGGCCGACTACATTTTTGGGATGACCCACAACCACGTGGACAATATCATCCTCCTGTACCCGCAAGCTGCGGAAAAGACCTTCCTGCTGCGGGAGTTTGACGAGACGTTGGATCAGTATGAGAAAGACATCAGTGATCCGATCGGTGGTTCCTATGAAGTGTATCGGAACTGCCGCGACCAGATTGAGCAAGGCATTGCATCCATGTTGAATTTTCTAGACCAGACGGCCGGCGTATCCGGAGGAGCAGTTGAAAACACCGCGAAGGGCACCGTGGCCCTGGGTGCTGATCATGGCGGTTTCGAGCTGAAGGAGGCCATCAAGGAGCATCTCAAGGGGCTTGGACTGCGGGTCAACGACATTGGCACCCATTCTTTGGATTCTACAGATTATCCCGACTATGGTCATGCGGTCGCCCAGATGGTCGCTGACCATCAGGTCGAGTTGGGGATTCTGTTCTGCACGACCGGCGTCGGCATGAGCATCGCTGCCAACAAAGTGCCCGGCGTCCGTGCCGCCTTGGTGTTTGACGAAAAAACCGCCCAACTGGCGCGCGAGCACAACAATGCCAACGTCTTGTGCTTGTCCGGTCGATCGACATCCGCGGCTCAGGCGCGAAAGATTACCGAGGCTTTTCTGGCTTCGCGTTTTGAGGGCGGACGCCATGAGCGTCGGGTTCGCAAGCTGGAGCGTGCCGTCCCGCCGGAGCTGCAGCTGCGAAATGTGGACTCCGAGATCTCGCAGGTCATCGAGCACGAGCGCGATCGTCAGATGGAAAACATCGAGCTGATCGCCAGTGAGAACTTTACCAGCCCGGCCGTGATGGATGCTCAAGGGTCCGTCCTGACGAACAAGTATGCGGAAGGGTATCCGGGCAAGCGATGGTATGGCGGCTGTGAGAATGTGGACGTGGTAGAGCGCCTGGCCATTGAGCGTGCTAAGAAGCTATTCGGCGCGGAGCATGCCAATGTGCAGCCTCACTCGGGCAGCGGGGCGAACATGGCGGTGTATTTCGCCTTTCTGAAGCCTGGTGACAAGATGCTTACCATGGACCTGAGCCATGGCGGTCATTTGACCCATGGAAACAAGGCGAACTTCTCCGGTAAGTTTTTTGAGATCGTGCACTATGGAGTGCGCAAAGAGGATGAGCGGATCGACTATGATCAGCTGGCCCGCATGGCGCGGGAACATCGCCCCAAGATGATCACGGTGGGCGCCAGCGCTTACCCGCGAGTCATTGACTTTGCCCGCATGGGAGAGATTGCCCGGGAAGTGGGGGCCATGCTCTTGGCGGATATCGCCCATATCGCCGGACTCGTGGTGGCGGGCGAGCACCCGAGCCCAGTCGGTCATGCCGATTTCGTGACCACCACCACACACAAGACCCTTCGGGGGCCTCGCGGTGGCCTGATCATGTGTCGGGAACAGTTCGCCAAAGAGATCGATTCCCAAGTTTTCCCTGGAATTCAAGGCGGCCCGCTGATGCACGTGATCGCGGCCAAGGCGGTCTGCTTCCAGGAAGCGCTCCAGGAATCGTTCCACGCTTACCAGCATCAGGTCGTACGAAATGCTCGTGCGCTTGCAGATGGAATGAAGCGAAACGGCTTTCGTCTCGTCAGTGGTGGGACGGACAATCATTTGATGTTGGTGGATGTGGGAGCCCGCGGGCTTACTGGCAAGGATTGCCAGCTAGCCCTTGATGAGGCGGGGATCACGGTGAACAAGAACACGATCCCCTTTGAGACGCGATCGCCCTTCCAGGCCAGCGGGATACGTCTGGGCACGCCGGCGGTGACCACCCGGGGCATGGGCGAGCCAGAGATGGCCGCCATTGCCGACATGATCAGCGAAGTCCTCATGGATATTAAGAATCTTGACGCTGCGCACGTTGTGAGGCAGCGTGTTCGTGAACTGACCGCAAGTTTTCCCTTGCCGTATTGACCGAGCTGCCTGTTTAGCTCTACCGCAGCTGCCCACCCGGATTATCACCGGACCAGCCCTGCACGGAACAGTCCCGCACAATTCCCACATCAAAGTTCTGGGAACCTCACGAGGCCTTAACTGACCTCGTGAGGGCGCGAATCAAGCCTGATCGAGCGGCGTTTTATTTTACTGAAAAATTAATTATGGCCAAAGTAACGAAGAAGTCGGACAAGCCTGCTGAAGCACCTCAGAAAGCGGCATCCGGCCCTGGTGCTGTGCGTGACGCAGCCGACAAGCCTCGTGGTTTTCGTGGGGCTAAGCCCAAGATGGCGCGCAAGCCGAAGGCGGGGGAAGCTCCTGGAGCAGTTGAGCCTCGCGGTGAAGAGCAGTTACCCTTGAGGGAGCGGGATCCGGTATCGATTCCGTCGGTGCCCGGGAATCAGTCGCGGATTACGGCTGAGGTGGCGGAAGCGCCGCTGACCGAGTCGACCCAGCTGAATCCTCCCAAGCATGCGATTGAAACCGCGGAAGCCGAGGATACCCGTCCCGTTCGCAAGCCCGCTCCTGCCGACCAGCCGCAAGGGCAGACCGTGAACATCGCCAATCTTCAGGCGATGAGCATGAGTGATTTGAACCAGATGGCCCGCCAGATGGGCATCGAGAACTTTGGCACCATGCGCAAGCATGAGGTCATTTTCCACATCCTGCAGAAGAACGCCGAGCGGAACGGTATTCTCTTCTCTGAAGGCGTTCTGGAAGTGCTCGGTGAAGGGTTTGGCTTCTTGCGTTCCCAGAGCTTCAACTACCTGCCGTGTCCGGAAGACATTTACGTCTCTCCTTCCCAGATCCGACGTTTCGATCTTCAGACCGGCAATGTCATCGCCGGACAGATCCGGCCGCCGAAGGATAAGGAACGTTTTTTTGCGTTGTTGAAGGTGGAGGCTGTGGACGGCGAGGAGCCGGACAAGGCCAAGGACAAGACTCATTTTGACAACCTCACGCCGCTCTTCCCCAACCGGCGTTTCTTGCTCGAGACGAGCAATGACGAGCTGTCGACCCGCGTGTTGGACTTGGTGTGTCCGATCGGCAAGGGCACGCGCGGCTTGATTGTCGCGCCACCGCGGACCGGCAAGACGGTGCTGATGCAGAAGCTGGCGAACGCCATTCTGAAGAATAATCCGGAAGTGTACCTGTTTATTCTCCTGATCGATGAGCGCCCGGAAGAAGTCACGGAGATGGAGCGGAGCTGCAAGCCGGCCGAAGTCGTTAGCTCCACCTTCGATGAACCGCCTGAGCGCCATGTGCAGGTGGCCGAGATGGTGATCGAGAAGGCCAAGCGCATGGTGGAGCATAAGCGCGATGTGGTGATTCTGCTCGATTCCATCACTCGTCTGGCGCGCGCCTACAACACGGTGCAGCCTCATTCCGGGAAAATCCTCTCGGGTGGTGTCGATGCCAACGCGCTGCACAAGCCTAAACGCTTTTTCGGTGCGGCTCGTAACATCGAGGAAGGCGGGTCGCTGTCCATCATCGCGACGGCGCTCGTCGATACCGGTTCGCGGATGGATGAAGTGATCTTTGAAGAGTTCAAGGGCACGGGGAATATGGAAGTCCATCTCGATCGCCATTTGGTCGACCGCCGCATCTTTCCCTCGATCAACGTCGAGCTCTCTGGTACGCGGAAAGAAGAGCTGCTCTATCACCCTGACGAGTACAACAAGGTGGTGGTGCTCCGCCGGGCGCTCACAGGAGTCCCGCCGGTCGAGGCGATGGAGTTGCTGCTCAATAAGCTCAAGAAGACCCGCAGCAACATTGAGTTCCTGCTCGGGATGAACATGGGCTGATCTGAGGGTTCTTTTCTGTTCGTGCCGCCGCTTGCGTTACGAACTGGGCCGTCAGTGCAGCGTATGATGCAGCCGCGGTTGCCGAATCAGCTCCGCGTCCAAGTTCAGGTAGAAATCCAGCCGACGATCCGTTTCCGGGTCGTTGATGGCTTTCGCCATCAGTAGGTAGGTCGCGTAGTGGTTTCCCTCGGATTCCACCAGACTTCCGTAGAATGTTCCCAGCTCCGAATCGATGGATTGCAGCGCTGCCGCCAGGATCTGGAACTTCTCGCAGCTCCGGCCTTCGATCAAGGCGCAGCACACCAGGTGGTCGATCACCTGCTCGCGTCTTCCTCTTCGATGGCTGCCCATGAGACCCTTAATCCAGCGGCTCGGGAACGGCTGGCCGAACTGAATGTTGCGCCGTCGGAGCAGGGTGAGGACTTGGTCGAAGTGCTGGAGTTCCTCGATGGCAATGGCGTTGAGCTCACCGACCCGGGCATAAAGCTCCGGGTATTTCTCCAGGTTGAGGGAGGTGGTGGCCGCTTTGCGCTCGAGATGGGCGTGGTCCACCAGGACTTCCGGCAGGTGTTCCAGCACCGAAGGCAGCCAATCTGAGGGGATTTTTTCGCGAAACAGCAGCATCCCGAAGGTGTTAGCGATTGCCTGAGCCGAGGCAAGCTTGTTCGTTGATCCCCTTTTGTCTCGAATTCCGGTAACCCTGGGCGCAGTTTGGTGTCTATAGGTATATGGAAACGCGTCTTCCTGCCCAATCCCTTAGTGTGGTACGAACCTCCGCGCCCGCTTCAACTGCGGCCTTTACCCTTATTGAGCTGCTGGTGGTCATTGCCATCATCGGGATTTTGGCGGCGATGCTCCTTCCGGCTTTGGGTAGCGCTCAGGAGTTGGGACGACGTGCTTCGTGCCTCAATAATCACCGTCAGCTGGGGTTATCGCTGATTCTCTATCTCGATGAGAGTGAGGGGCTTTATCCCCCCCGCACCAAACCGACCTGGGTGGAGCGGCTCTTCCCGTTCTATCAGACCATCAAGCTCTTGAAATGTCCGAGCGATCGGATTCTGCCCACCGGACCGGAGGGGAACACCGCCGAGTTGGCTCCCAATGCTGCCCGGACCTACATCATTAACGGGTGGGACGACTATTTCAAAACGACCTTGAAGCCTGAGGATTGGCTCAACTTCCTGGATCATAAGTATCCCATAGGCATGCCGGAGTCCTATGTAAAGTATCCCTCGGACACCGTGACCTTCGGGGAGAAACTCACCGAGTCCAGGCATTTCCATGTGGATATCTATCAAGGGTTAGGCAATGACATTACCGAGATTGATCATGGCAAACACTCCAATCGGGGACGGGCTGGTACCGGGGGGGGATCCAACTACACGTTTGCCGATGGTCATGCGGAGTATATCCGCTACGGGCGCACCTTGAACCCGGTGAATCTCTGGGCTGTTACCGAGCAGTGGCGGACCAATGCGGTGACGAATGTTCAATAGACCGACCTGATCTAAGGCGTTGATTGGCCTCTGTTTGTCGGGGTAGAGGAAAGCCAAATTTCGGTCAAGGTGCGCGTTTGACAGCCGGACAGCCCATGCTAGGCTCGCCGCTCACCCGCCACGGGCTCGGCCGAGACGCGCAGAGCCTGGGAGACGGGCCAATGCAACACAGCACACATACGAATCATGAGTGAAACGGTTGTCTCCACCCCCGCTATCGGTGGCAATTCCCAGGTTTCGAGGATCACCGAGGCGGTGATTCGCATTGCCGGTAACTCCCAGGACGGCATTCAGGCTATCGGAGGTTTCTTGGCCCGGCTTGCCGGGCGCAGCGAACAGGAGGTCATGACCTTCATGACCATCCCGTCCACGATCTCGGGCGGTCCGTCGATTTTCCAGGTTCGTATCGGTTCGGGCGAGGTGTTGAGCTCGGGTGACGAAGCGGATGTGCTGCTGGCCTTCTACCAGCACTCCTACGAGGGACATCTGAACTCGCTGCGCAAAGGCGGGATCGTTCTCTATGATTCGGACCATGTTCAGCCGAATCCGGAGTTGCAGGCCAATTACCGTCATGTGGGCGTGCCCATCTCGTCGCGAACGATCGAGGCCATCGGCGGCAGCGGCAAAGACAAAGGAAAGAATCTCTTCGCGCTGGGCTTGGTCGCCAAGATGTTCGACCTGAATTTGCCCAAACTCGAGAAGCTGATCGCCGAACGGTTTACCGGCAAGGATGCGAGCATCACTCAGAACGCTCTCTCCGCTTTTCATGCGGGCTTTAGTTTCCAATTGGACAATGTTCTCGAGACGTTCCGTTTCGTGGATAGCCAGAAGCGCGGCTCCCAGCAGGTGGTCATGGGCGGCAACGAAGCCCTGGGTTTCGGACTGATCGCTGCGGGCGTTCGTTTCGGCGCGGGATATCCGATTACTCCTTGGTCGGACATCATGGAGCTGCTCCGTCGCGAACTTCCCAAGTATGGCGGTGCCTTCATCCAATGCGAAGACGAGATCGCCAGTATCTCGATGGCGTTGGGCGCTAGCTATGCGGGGAGCGTTTCGGTGACCGGCTCCAGCGGTCCTGGCATTTCACTGAAGACCGAAGCCTTGGGCTGGGCGGTCATGGCGGAGATGCCGATCGTGATTGTCGATGTCCAGCGCGGCGGCCCTTCAACCGGCATGCCGACCAATGTGGAACAGAGCGATTTGAACATCGCCTGTTTCGGAGGTCATGGTGACTCCCCGCGCGTGGTTTTGGCTCCGGCCAATGTGGAGGATTGCTTCTACACAGCGATCGAAGCGGTGAACATCGCGCGCAAGTATAGCGTTCCCGTCATCCTGCTGACCGATCAGGCGATCGCGACCCGGATCGAGGCGTTCGAACAACCGGATCTGCAGAAGGTCATGCAGGATATTTCTCCGGACCTCACGCCGGTTGCGGATCACAAGCCTTACGATTTAACGCCCGCTGATGGCGTGACCCGTCATATTGTTCCCGGAACCCGCGTGGCCACTGGCAAGTACCCCGTGGTGACTGGGCTGGAACATGATGAGCTGGGCCATCCCACCGGATCGCCGAAGCTTCATCAGGCCATGACGATCAAGCGTCGCAAGAAGCTGCAGACCTTGGCCAACGAGCTGCCGGTTCCCAAGATCTTCGGTCCGAACGAAGGGCAGGTCCTGTTCGTGGGCTGGGGTTCCACCCAGGGCCCGATTCAGGAGGCGGTTGGCAAAGCGCGGGCGCAAGGTTTGGCGTATTCCGCGATGCACCTCAAATACATCAACCCGCTTCCGAACGGGCTCGAAAACATCTTTGCCGGATTCAAGCACGTGTTTGTCGTGGAGATGAACGATGGGGGGCTTTACGGGCACGGACAGCTCGCCAGTTTGCTACGGGCTCGCTATTGCGATCCAAAGATCCGGGGCATCAACAAGGTGGATGGCCTGACGTGGAAAGTGCGGGACGTCCTGGAGTATTCTGAAGCCCTATTGGCTGAAATCTCCAAGGGTAACCAGTAAGCCCGCGAGCGCTAAACGATTTTATCTGAACTCCCTGATTCTCAAGTCACACACATGAGCACAATTCTTTTTCAAACTCCTCCCCGCAGTTCAGCGGTGCAGATTCCTCCGATTCCTGATAGTGAACGGAAGGGGCTCACGAAGAAGGAAATCGCGGCGGATCATCCCACCTGGTGTCCCGGGTGCGGCGACTTTTCGGTGTTGGCCTTGTATTTTAAGCTGATCGAAAAGCGGAAGATTCACCACGAGAAGGTGACGACGATCGCGGGCATTGGCTGCTCCAGCCGCTTCCCGTACTTCGTTCAAGCCCACGGCGCCCACTACATCCACGGTCGTGCGCTTCCGTTCGCCAGTGGCGTGAGCCTCTCCCGTCCAGACCTGCATGTCTTCGCGTTCAGCGGCGACGGGGATGCCTTTTCCATCGGTGGCAATCACTTCAACCATACGGCCCGCAAGAACATCAAGATGACCCTGGTGGTCATGGACAACTGGGTCTACGGGTTGACCAAGAAGCAGACCTCGCCGACGTCTCCGCTTGGCTTCAAGAGCAAGACCGACCAGTGGGGTGCGGTGGATCAACCGATCAACCCCATGAAGCAGGCGATCAGCGCCGGCGCCACCTTCGTCGCCCGCACGACGCACACGAATCCCAATCATGTGTTGCAGATGATGGAAGCGGCGATGGATCATGACGGCTTCAGCTTCATCGAGTGCTTGAGCGAGTGCGTGGAGTTTTATGAAGGCGCCTTCGATGCCTCCAATCCCCGCAAAGGCGGCAAGTTCGAACTCGTCCCCGCGGATCACGATGTGACCAACGAGATGGCGGCTTACAAGCTGGCGAGCGAAGATTTCCCGGGTAAGTTTGGCATCTTCTACCAGGTCAAGAAGCCGACCAAGAATGCACGAGAAACACAGATCATGACCGACGCGAAGGCGAAGGTTCAGGGGTTGGCCGATTGGCAGATCCTCCAGAAGAGCTTCGATCGAATGAAGTGATTCCGTTGTTCGGCCTATGCCCATCTATGAGTTCGCCTGCGGCAAGTGTCGCAAGGTATTTAGCTTCCTGTCCAAGCGGGTACAACCGAAGCGAACTCCTGCGTGTCCGAAATGCGGGAACCGGCGTCTGTCGAAAGAGATCAGCGCCTTTGCCATGATCAGTGGAGCGGCCGAGCCCGCTGCAGCTGATCCCGGCGGTCCTGACTCTGACGCCGGCATGCCAGATCTTTCCGATCCTCGCGTGGCCCGTGCCATGAGTGCCATGGAGCGGGACATGGAGCACCTGGACGAAAATAATCCTCGTCACATGGCTCAGATGCTCAAGCGGATGAAGGAGATCATGCCAGGACAGGCCTTGCCCAAGGAATTTGATGTCGCCATCAAGCGGCTCGAAGCCGGCGAGGATCCGGACAAGATCGAGGCGGACATGGGAGATGTGCTGGGTGGCATGATGGGAGATGAATCGGAAGGGCAGGGTGGAGGGGCCGGGGGAGATGCGTTTTCGCATGATCCTGGGTTGTATGAGTATTGATCGTCTGGCAGGCTACCGCTGCTGATGTCATTTAAACACCGAACTCGCCACGCCACCGAAAGTCGTCCCCCAGCCTATTCCTCCGCCATCTCGAAACAGCTTCGCGAATTATCGGCGAAGATCATTATCGGGTCGGATCGGGAAAACCCTTCGGATGTCGTGCTCCGCCGGACCCTGCAGCATGCCAAGGGCATCTCTCGGGCGGATGCCGGGGCGATTTCTCGGGCGGTTTTCGCTTACTTCCGTTGGAAGAATTGGTTTCCAGCCCGAATGCATCCGGTGGATGTCATCATGGATGCGCTCCTGATGGAGGAACGGTTCGCTGAAGATCCCGCTCGTTTCCCCGACGCGGACTTGATGGAGAAAGCGGTCCCCGCCTGGATTTCTGAGGAGCTTCAGGTGACCCCCGGTTGGGCGCGCAGCCTGCAATCGCGTCCCCGACTCTGGCTTCGGGCGAAGCAGGGGACCAGCGCAGCCTTGATGGCTACTCTGCGAGGATGCTCAGTCGTGCATCCCACTCTATTTCCCGATGCGCTGGAGTTTAAGGGAGAGGAGGATCTATTCCGCACGCCGGAGTTTCAGTCGGGAGCCTTCGAGATCCAGGATTTGAGTTCACAGGTGGTCAGTCATTTGTGCGACCCCAAGCCGGGCGAGACCTGGTGGGACGCTTGTGCGGGCGAAGGCGGCAAGACCTTGCATCTGGCCGACTTCATGAAGAATAAAGGCCTGATCTGGGCCAGCGACCGATCGGACTGGCGTCTGAAGCGGCTTCGTCAACGCACGGCGCGGGCGCAGGTTTTTAACTATCGGGCGGTGGCGTGGGATGGTGCCGCGAAGCTGCCCACCAAGACTCGTTTCGACGGCATACTCGTGGACGCACCTTGCTCCGGAGTGGGAACCTGGCAGCGCAATCCTCAGGCGCGCTGGACCACATCGTTGAACGATGTGAAGGAGTTGGCGGAGGTGCAGATTCAGCTGCTACGGCACGTGGCTCCCGCACTCAAGCCCGGGGCTACGCTGGTCTATGCCGTGTGCACGCTCACACGCTCCGAGACCGAGCAGGTCGTCGCGAAAGTGGCCGAGAGCATTCCATCGCTGCTTCCTTGCGCATTCGAGCGCCAAATTCCTGGTGCTCGCACTTCGGGGAATACCGTTTGGCTGTGGCCGCAGGAATTCGGAGGCAACGGCATGTTCATCGCGCGTTGGAAGAAGGCGGCCGTCTGACCGGAGCGCTGTTGCGGTAGTCCATCGTACGAAGTTCCGCCTTCAGCCCAATCCATGCAGTAGGGCGGCATGCGGTTGCGCAGCAGGTTTTTGCGAAAACCGAGGCGTGCGGAGCGAGCGTATTGAGCGAACTACGTAAGCGACGAACAACGAAGGATTTCGCAAAAACATCAAGCAGACGCGCGCTGAACGACTGCATGGATTGGGCTTCAGGCGGATCGGGGCGACGGAAGGGGGGGGAGCCCGGAGATTTCCAGCACATCCTCGGAAACTTCGCTCCTCGTAGGCAACGGGTACGACTCTCCCACTGAAGTGGGAACTCCTTACCAGAGGCCAAGCATCGCTCGCACCGAAAACTGCCCCACCCTGCATCCGAGGTTAGAAAGCACTTGCGGCATCATTGGTAGAGGTTTAGCTTTCGTACGAAGCCTCCGGTTAGAATTTGTCATTCGGGAGATCATCCAAAATGGAGCTATTACCTATGTACCACTCGATTCGTCGGACCCTTCAGCTGGCCGTCTCTGTGGCCGCACTCCACTTCACCTCGACTCAGTGCTCCTGGGGGCAAGGAATGCTCGTGAACGGCGATTTTGATCTGCCCGCGCCGGGTATTGGGTGGGAGGAAGAGACGGCTTTTGCGGGCGGATTTGCCGGCACCACTTCCTTGAACGGAGGAATACCGGGCTGGATGCCTGGTCCTGCTTTCGACGGCAGCACCGGTAGCCAAATTGCGTGGTGGCACGTTCCTCGCGCTCAATGGGCTGAGATTGGTTACTACTTTATTCCTTCTGGGCTGCAACAGACGTTCGCCACCGTTCCGAACCAAGCCTACGAGGTGACGTTCTCTATCGGAACTCCTAATCGTGGTCAGGATCCATCCCTACCAGGCGTCCTACAGGTCAGCGTGGAAAATTGGGGAGCGATCTATACGGCACCTGCTACCGATGGTCTCGCCGGGCACACGCCTCCCTTTGCAGCTCACAAGTTCTATTTCGAGGCTGGACCCGGGGGTACCACCACCTTGCTCTTTCAAAACCTCAGCCAGGCGGTCGTGCTGGATTCGGTCTCGGTTTCCGCGATTCCCGAACCGAGCGTGCTGGCCATTTTTACGCTCCTCGGTCTGGCCGGGGTTCGCCTTCGTGGTTTAAGCCGGCCAAGCGCTCGATCGTAGTTCGCGAGCCATTTTCCTTCTGAAGTTGAAGGGAACACCGGGATAAATCCCCAGTAACCCCGCTCCTATTCTCGACGACGCCAGCGCAGCTCCTGAAACTCGCTCAAGGCTTCGGCAGTAGCGCGGCCTCTTCCAGCTGTTTCAAGAAGACGCCGGCTCGCTGGGGGAAGTAATCGTTGAGCAGGCGCTGCACTTCCGGCTTCCAATGTTGGTCGACGGTGTAGAGTTCGTAGGGGCCCGTCTTGTAGGAATGCACATCGCGTCGGTAATCGCCCCAACGAGCGGACTCCAGGATGAGAGCATCCTCCACAGATGCAGCCAGTCGCTTATAGCGGTCGGCTGACGTTTGCGGAGAAAGTGCACCTCCATCCCCACAAATTTCCCGGGCTCGGCGGGCCAGCAGCTTCACAAATTCCGGATTCTCGCGCAGCTTCTGAAAGATGCGGGCCGGGCTTTGATCGTCGTCATAGGCCAAGGTAGAGTCGCCCACTTTTTCCAGGGTCCGTTCTCCATCCCAAACCACGAAGACAAACTTGCCGTCCGGCCGACGAGGCCGCCCGACGTACCAGTTTGACGAACGATCGTAGTCGGCGTTGGCTCCGTATTGGTTCAGCAGAGTGTAATCAGCGAAGGCTGGCAGATCCAGAAGCTCGCCCACGCGGGCGTAGGCTTCGGGTGTTCCGACGCCATCGTTCACGCGCTTCATCAGTTCGTCCCAGCTCTGGGAGTCGCCTTCGACAATGCTGTCCGCATTGCGCACGTCGAACTGGCTCTCTTTGCCGCCCAGGTGCTTGGCCAGGAACGACGCCCCCGGACGTTCAACCAGATTGTAGACACCCCAATACAAGCCGTTCAGAAACAGGTGAACGAATCGACCTCGAGCCGACAGCCTTCCCATCTCGCGATAGGTGTCGCGCATCCACTGGTCCCGCAGGTATTCGGCGCGCTGACGCTCGTCGGAGTTCCAGTGAAGCCAGCTGTTGTTGCCTCCGCCGCGCAGAATGATTTCCTCAAACTCCTTCACTCCCTCTCCGAACAGAGGATGCTTGAGGTCCTCTGCATTATGACGTTTGCGAAACACCAGACGGAGAGAATGCTTCGGGCTTTCTTCAGGACGCCGATTCCACCCTCCTTGGATTCGGACGCCGCACTCGGTGTTAAACCCAGGCCCGCCGCGCGGCTCGATCCACTCAATGGCCCCATGTCGCTCCCACTCCGCCCCGGTTTCCATCGGATTCGAGTAAATGCCGCGCTGCGGATCAAAGATATCCTGGGGATCGGCAGTCAGGCTCAGAATCGGGACCGAACGCAGCGCTTTTTCGAGCCGTGGAGCGTAAGCAGCGTTCGTGATCACTTCCGGATCCATCGCGTAGTCGGCGGGAACCGGTTTGCCTTCACGCACACCCCAGGTTGCCGGCGAACCGGCACCGGTCTGATGCAGCGTGTCGCGGATGAAGAGGTAGGACCGGGTGGCGGTGTCGGATGGCAGGCTGTTCGGCCGGTAAGCGCGAGCCCGCAGCACTGTGTTGACAGACAATGACAGGGCAGCACGGTAGGCGACCCCGTTGGTCGGATCGGGCAGGGTGCCATTGGTCGTGAAGTAGATGGTAACGTCAGTGGAGAGGGAATGGAGCGAGACCTGGATCGCTTCGGAGTAGAGCCCACTGCGCTGGCTGAACGTGGGCGCTGGCGGGCTTCCTCCCACACCGGGGCGATTCGGTCCTCCGGGCGTCGGCAGCGCCAAGTATCCTGGCTGGGGAGGAGCGTTTGGCTTCGGCCGAACGAAGAATGACTCCGGCATTCCGTAGGAAATATCGATGCGTTGAGCTGGATAGGCGGGTGTGAGTTCAGAGGCGACGGTCATGCCATCAGGTTGGATCAGCCCCAGGTAATCTCCCTTTTTGCTGAGCTTAAAGTTGGTGTGGAGCGGTCGATCGGGCTCCCGACGGTTCTTGCCGGAGGCGAAGACAATCAGAAACCTGCCAGGTGCCAGGCGAATCGATGGCAATACCCACTTGGTCTTCTTTTCGGGCTTGTCCGTCAGAGCCCAGTTGAAGAGATCGACGGCCTCGCTCCCGGCATTGAACAGCTCTATCCAATCGGAGTGTTCGCCATCCTCATCGATCAGGCCACCATGATTCTCGGCGAGCAGTTCGGAGATTACGACCTGCGCGGACGTTTCACGCGGGGTTGCCGCCATCCAGAGCAGAATCAGAAACACCCAGCCGACCGCACTTCGGTCGCACTGGGTTCGGAGCAGAGACAAGCGGTAGACCGAGGGCCTACCAGCGAATTTTTGAGGGAAAGAACTCAGCAATCAGGTCCTCGTAATAAGGTCGCAGCTTCTCGACCTTCGGTGCCTCATGACTCTTGGTGTACAGGTCATAAGGGTTGAAGGCGTTCACCCACTTGAGGTTCTCGCGATCCTGAGCGTTCAGCAGATGGCTGTATTCTCCTTCGCGATGCCAGGGATAGAAGGAGTGGTAACGCAGCATGTACAGCCCCTGGATGGGCAGGTAGTCCTTGCAGACCTGGTAAATGTATTCGTCATGTCCCCAGGACATTTGGACTTGGTCGAGACCGCAGCCCTCCTCGTAGACGCCGTTGGGCGTTTGCAGTTTAGGAACCTGGCTGTCGGGGTTGGCTTCGAAAAACTTCGGGAAGACAATCTTGTTCGAGTAGGCGCATCCGGTGGGGAAGGTGTCCCCCACCACTGCCCACTGCGGCTCGCCCCAGAGGCAGAGTATCTTGCCCAGATCGTGAACCAAGCCGGTCAGGACAAACCAGCGGGGATGGCCATCGTTGCGGATCTGCTCAGCGGTTTGAAGGAGGTGCTGCAGCTGGGAAAGATCCGTATCGGGGTCGCTGTCATCCACCAGTTGGTTAAGATATTCCATCGCCTCCCAAATTCCCATTTCGCGGCGGTTGAGCCCCAGGTATTCCTTGCGCTTGGCTTGGCCGAATTCGTAGGTCTGGTAGGTGTGGTTGAGCCGGTAAAATTCACGCACCGTGGGGCGGGCGTCCGCTTCATAGTTCCGGAACTCTTCCTTTTTCTTCTCCGGATCGGTCGCTTTGAAGGGCTTAGCCGCCGCCGTGGCGGTGGCTGCGGGAACCCCGGGTTCGGGATAGCGCTCCTTCATAAAATCTTCCCATTCCTCCAAGCTCTGGAGAGGCGTCGGATTGGGCGAATTTTCGGTCTTCATAAGCGTATTCGGTAGATGTATCAGCTACAACGATTACTGTCCCTCAATCGACAATTTCGGGCAAGTCGTAAATCCGACTCGCAATTGCCAGTGTCTCAAAGAGATGTAAGCGTGTTTCCGGCGGGGCTGGACGAGCTGCTTAGGGCTCGTGGATCACCCGATAAAAGCCGCCCTCACCGACGATCTCTTGGAACTGAGACAATGCTGTGGCTGTTGGAGTGAAGGGTTCCCCGAGATCAATCCATGCGCCACCGAGGAGGGGGGTAAACTGGCTTCGATAGTTGTCGTAGGGCGAGAGAAGGGTTACGTCCAACTGGACGGCTTTCGAGGTTTTCTGCGGCCAGAGTTCCACTGTTGGCGGGGCGGCGATGATCATTCTCGCTCCGTTAGCGTAACCGATCCCAGGATCCGTTATGGTGATCCCAACCACAATGCCGTTATTGACCGTCGCCACGGCCATAGCGTTGCTGCCGGCGCCGTTGCTTAAGATGGAAACAGCGGGGATGTTGGTGCCGTATCCGGAGCCTCCTCTTGTCACTGTTGCACCGGTCACAAAACCTCCAAAAACCTGGGCTGTGGCCTGCGCTTGAACTGGGGCTGGCGCTACGGCTAACCGGTAGAGGTTCGACGACATCCCGCCTGGCACCGCCAAGGTAAAGGCCGAGTTAGTCGCGGTGAACGCCGCGTTGAGGTCGGAGAATTCGCCCTGTGCGAAGGTCTGCGCTTGATACCTGGTGCCCTCGGTCAGGTTGGTGAAACTCACCAACCTCATGGGAGCGATTTGCATTCGGGGAGGGGAGACATAAGGTGGCGCGATCACGACGACGGGCGGCGTGGTGTACCCTTTTCCCGGGTTGAGGATGGTGACCGCAGTCACCACTCCGTTGCTTACGGTTGCTTGGGCTCGGGCGCCACTTCCTCCCCCGCCGATGAACCGAACGATCGGTGTGTTGGTATAACCCGCTCCCATCTCCCCCATTGTAACCCCAACCACGAATCCGTTCACGACACTCGCCGTGCCGGTGGCCGGCGCATATACACGCGTGATCACCGCGCCTAGCCCCGTTACGCTGGAGGTCCCCGGGTCGCCAGTCCCACCCCAAACAATGACAAAATCCACGGGATCTCCTGGACTCAAGTCAACAGCGGCTTCGGAGAACGGCGCTGCCTGGGCGGCTCTTTGAACGTGGTTCGAATATCGGAGAGTGCCGTCGATAACCAAGTAGACGTGGCTGTCCATGTCCCGGCTATCCGCTCCATAAAACTCACCCTCGACGGTATATTTTCCGGGGAGAGGGCAAGTCCACCTCACGGTGCAATAACCGTTGCGATTGTCCCCATTCCACATGAAGGGACCCGGCATCACGGTAGACCAATTCAGGTGCATGATGCTCGGAGAGCCTTTCGTCCCTGCCATATACCAGCCATCCGTCCCCCATTTTCTGGTCAGCAAATCCATCGCTTCAGTTTCAACACTCCACTTCCTTCCGAACGACCATACACCGTTGGGATTCTTAACCCCCGAATAGCCTGAGGTAGCGTCCCAAGTTTGGCCAGAGGAGACCACCGTGACGGTGATGAAGAGGAGCGCTGAGACGATTGACTGGATGGTTGGCTTCATGGGGTTGATTGCATTTAGAATGGCCGGCACAGTTCGAGGGACCGCGTTGTCGCCAGAGTCCTAGCGGATAACAAAGGGGCGGTGGCTCGGCAAAAGCGCATGGTCGGTACGAAGGGGTGAAGGCTTGCGCTAGTTCGGGAACGCCTAGGTTCCTCTCCGATTCAGTGAGAGCCACGGCGTTGGCGCCCAGGCGAATACTTCACCCACTGCATGATGACAAGGTTGACAGAATCCGCGTTATTGCCTAGCCGCCAAACTACGCAAGGCCTTGTGATTATTTTCCTGGATCGACGCGGCTTTGCGCGTTTTGACGCACGGAGCCTGAGTGCCCCCGGTTGGTGGACGAAGCAGGGTTCGGGACGTTTAGGCGTTGCCCTTTAGAAAGCGGGAGACCGCGGCGCTGCGGGAGTGAACTTGCAGCTTGTCGTAGATCTTTCGCAGGTGGCTGCCAATCGTGCGGTCGCTCACCCCGAGTTGAGCGGCGATCTCCTTGGTGCTGAGCCCCCGGGAGATATGCTCCAGGATTTCCGTTTCCCGAGCGGTGAGCTGGTCGAGATGCCGCTTCAATTGGCCCTGCTGGTGGAATTTCTTCACCACCAACCGGGCGATTGACGCCGACATCGGTGAGCCTCCTGCGTGAGCCTCCTCAATCGCCTCGAGAAGTCGGACGGGGGATACGGGCTTGCTCAGATAGCCGACGGCGCCCGCCTCCAGGGCGGTGAAGATCGTGGCTGAGTCGTCGTGCACGGTCAGGACAAGGATGGCCAGGCTCGGCGATCGAGCCACCATCTCTTCAATGATCTGCAGGCCGCTTCGCCCGGGCAGTTCGAGATCCAGCAGCAGCACGTTGGGCTCAACACGAGGTACCTGTGTCAGGGCGACCTTGGCGTGGCGGTAGGATCCCACACACGCGAACCCATCAGCGCCGTCGATCAAGGCAGCGAGGTGCTCGCGATAAGTATCGTCGTCCTCCAAGGTCGCAACCCGAATGTCATTCCGAATTGTTTTCATTGTCGATCGTTGGCAATTTGACGCGGATGAGGAGGCGCGTTCCTACTCCGGGGGAGCTCTCAATCTCGAAAGAGCCACCAAATTTTTCAACGCGACTGAGCATGCCGCTTAGTCCCATGGTTCCGGCTCGCACGGACCTCGGATCGAACCCCTGACCGTTGTCCTGCAACGTCAGCTCCAATCTTTCTCCCTGCCAGCAGGCGGCGATTCTGACCTCGGTGGCTCGGGAGTGCTTGACGACATTGTGGAGAGCTTCGCGGACGACAAGCAAGAGATTGCGGCGTTTCTCCAGCGGGAAAGCTCGCGCGGGCAGGCTCGCGGGCAGATCGAACCGGCACCCGATGTGCGCGTCGCGCAGAAACTCTTCAGCGGTCAAACAGAGCCGATCGAGGAAGCTCTCGAGCGTGTCGTTGGACGGATTGGCCATCCAGATGAGATCTTTCAGCCCTCGCGCGGCTGCCCGGGAGTGTTGCGCCAGTTGACGCAGTTGGTCGCGGGAGGAAGCTGTCTCCGCGGAGACGGCCGTATCTGCCAGCGCGGTCAGCCGCGTGAGGTCGGCGCCCAGCCCGTCATGCAGATCCTGGGCAATGCGGCATCGTTCCGTGGCCACGGCTGCCTGCCGTTCCAGGCGGTGGAGCTCTCGCAACCTTCTCCAGCGCCACGACGCCAAGCTTCCGCCGGCCGCCAAGATCACCGCTCCGCAGAGGGAGTAGTACCACCAGGTCTGGTAGAAAAACGGAGCGATGCGGAATCCGCAGGTGGCGCCGCTCTCATTCCAAACCCCTTGATGGTTCGCGGCGATCACTTGGAATTGGTAGTCCCCCGGCTTCAGGTTCGTGAAAAACGCCTGCCGCCGCGTCCCCGCATCCACCCATCGGTCCTCCAGTCCAACCAGTCGGTATTTGAACCGGGCGCGATCGGCATTTACGAATGTGTTGGCCGTGTAGCTCAGCTCGAGCACCCGCCCGCTGCCCGGGGGGAGATGGAACATGGATCCCGCCCCCGGTGGAGCCGGGGAGCCTACCGGTCGGGTGGGAACGTCCTGCGTGGCGAGCGAGAGTTCCCTCGCCGGCATCTCTTCGGGGTTGCGGGTAAACACCAAATCTCCGGTGGCTCGCAGGGATTCGATGACCACTGCCGGAGGAACCGCCTGCGCTCGGTGCAGTTTCGGATCGATCACCACAACTCCCTTGGTGGTCGCAAACCAGAGTCGTCCATCCCGAGTTTTACAACCGGGTGGATAACTCTTCTGACCATTGGTCTCTTCGCTGGGCAGCCCATCCGCCTTGGTATAACTCACGCAGTGCACCGTCTGCGCACGCCCCTCAGCCAGGTCGTTGAGCGCGGCGCGGTGGACGCGATAAATGCCTCGGTCATGGCTGATCCAGAGCTGGTCATAATCGTCCTCGAGAATGCAGTTCACCAGGTTATCGGGCAACCCTTGCGCCTTGGTAAAGCTGGCGATGCGCCCGTCGAGCAGCCGATACAGGCCCGACTCGGTGCCGATCCATAACGTCCCATCCTGGTTCTGGTGCAGGGCCCAAACAAATTCGTTTGCCAGGCCATTGGAGGAGGAATACGTGGTGAATCCTCCTTTCCCATAGCTCTGGAGTCCGCCTCCGAAGGTTCCGATCCACAAACGGCCGTCGGGGGCCTCGAGCAACGCCCGCACATCGTTGTTGGCCAATCCTTCGGCCGTGGTGAACTTCGTCCGCTGCCCCCCCGCCAGACGGTGAAGCCCCGCTGCGCCAGCCACCCACAATCCCCCGTCGCGGGTTGGGAGGATGACGCGAATCTTCGATTCGAACCAATCACCGAGGATCGGGTGCCGGCTCACCCCGCCGCTCCGCCACGAGTTTAAACCTTCTCCAGTACCGATCCAGACCGTACCCGCGCCGTCCACGGCCAAAGCCCGAATGTTGTTGCGGGAGAGGCCCTGTTCCGTCGTCCAGCGATCCCAGCTCCCGGAGGAATAGCGCGCCAACCCGCCATCGGTCCCGACCCAGACAGCTCCGTCGAGCCCTTCGCAAACCGCCCACGTATTGTCGTGCGGAAGTTCCTCGGGAGCTGAATAGCTCCGCATTTGACGTGGTTGCCAGCGCCAGAGCCCGCTGTTGAGGGTGCCCATCCACAAGCCACCTTCGTGGTCCTCTCGCATACAGGTGACCACATCCCGACCTCGCGAAAGCGGAACTTCAATCTTCTGAAGCCGTCCCTGTCGAAGACGGTGCAGTTGGTTCGGTTCCCCTGGCAGATAAATGTCCCTTGCCCGGGTCTCGAGCATGAAGGGCAATCCATACCCCAGGGTGAAGGTGGCTGACGTCCCTACGGATGGCGGCTTCCACTCCCCCCCTTCAACCACGTAGATCGACGGATGCTGCGAGTACCGAGTACCCGCCTCATTCACCTCATCAAACATGCCCCACACGCGTCCATCGGATGCGGTGTGCAAGCAGAGGACGGCCGCCGGACGGCCCGACACCTGAGGGTGCGGCTCGAATCGCTTGAAGCGCTGGCGGTCTTCGTCGAAGTAATACAATCCCCCGAAGGCGCCTACCATGATCCTTCCGGAGGAAAGCTCTACAATCGCGGTGATATGCCCGACAGCCGGTAAGCCGCTCTCTTGCCCATACATGGTGATGCCACTCTCTCGTACCCGGGCGACGGAATGGTCTCCACCGATCCACACGTTGCCTCGTGAATCCGCGCAGATCGCAAAAACGTCTTCGAAGCGATCGTCTCCTGGAAGCTTGACCGGACGGAGGCGACCGCCCGTCATGCGGAGCAATAGCTTTCGCCCCCCGATCCAAAGATTCTCGTGAAGATCCTCGACCAACACCCGAGGATCGTCGCTTTGGAAATCTGGGGTGTTGGCTCGGTTATAAACGGTGAAGCTCGCCCCATCATAGCGTGCCAGGCCACTTTGGGTCAGCAGCCAGAGAGAGCCGTCGCGAGTCTGCAGCAGGGCGCGAATATCGTCGTCGGGAAGGCCGTGCTCCTTTCGGAAATTGTAGCCATGGTATTCGTCCTCCATCGCCACCGGCGGTGGCAGGGCGGCGTGCATGACTTCGAAACCCATCGCCGCAATCACGGCCATCATTCGGAACAGGCGCTGGAATCCGCATCGTTCCATCACTCGTAATTGAGACACTTGCGCACAAATCCTGGCAGCGTCGCACCCTGCCGAGCGGAGGGAGGCCGCCGTGAACCCACATCGCCAAGGCTGGGAATCCGATGGAAACTGCGTGGGCAGTTGACTGAGCCTTGGGTATTTTGGGAGTTCATCGACCGATGGATCAACAGGGGTTGCCTAGTTTGACGCCCTTGGCGTCACGTCGACCACGGCTTGGTCGAGAACCCGCCTGTCCTTCTCCCGGCCGAAGGAGGACCCAGGTGATCGTCATGCTTGAGATTCCCATAGTCGATGCTCTTGGACCGTTTTCTCATGATCAGGGACTGAGATTGGGACGGATACGCCGTTTCAACCCTCTTTCCACCGCGCCCGGTCCTGTACCTTGATACGGCGTGTCATCGCAGATCTAAAGCGAGAATTTTGAAATGGCCTGCCCGGGGGACACGGATCGGATCACGAATCTGGCTTTCCTCGGGAGGCACCGATGATGAGGGAGCAATTCAGGGGGGCTCAGCCGTTTTCGTATGCGCGCCGCAGCGGAAGAGGGCGACGCCCGCGTCACCCCGTTCCGAGCAGTCCTCCTTGGAAATACTCATTCTTCCATCCAAGCTTGATCGGGGCGTCCGTTTGAGGCACATTGCCCTAATGCGTACCCACCGAAGGAAGTGCCTCCTACCAAAGGCGATGCATTTTGCCCTGACTTCTTTGTCGTTGCTGCTCTTTTGGTTCTTGGGCGTGGGTGCCTGGTCCGGTTCGGCGGCAACGGTGGTGAAGTTGGGGACGGTCTCTTCCGTCTTCGGTCCGGAGGACCTGGACTTGGAGGGGGAGTTTGTCTACGCCGTGAACTTCAGCGCCGACGATCCGGTACGGGTGGTCAAAGGGGTCACGTTTACTCCCGACCGCACTCGAATCCCCGGAGCCACCTTCCTTGGCCCCCAACAGGTCGCGCCCTGGATGACCACTCCCGATTTCGGGGACAGCCCCGACGACGACGCCCTCGAGGGTATTTTTCAAGACATCCGATGGGCGAATTCGGGAGCCAGCGAACGTCTGCGAGCGACATTGGCCATCACCAACGGCGTGGAATATAAGCTTCAGATCCTCATCTCGGCCAATAACGCCGAGAACCGACGCTGGGATATTCGCATCAACGGCGCGCAAGCCGTTGATGAGATCACTTCGTTGGGGGTATCCCCGGGCGAGGGTTATTCCTCCGGCCGGGCCACGGTCTACACCTATCAGTTCCTTTCCAAGACCAATAGTTTCGTGGTGGAGATGGGCAGTTTTTTTGGATCCAACGATGGCGGGGATCGCAACCCCATTTGGCAGGGGCTGACCCTCGAGAAGATCTTCATTCCCCCGACTCCAGACCAGGTGCTGCTCGAATCCCGTGAGTTCTTTGCGAATCAGACAGTGGCGGTCGGACGTTTTCAGGTGGTGGACCGCCGATCGGGGATCACGCATGCCCTCGCCTTGGTGCCGGGGGAGGGGGCTGCTGACAATGACAAGTTCGTCGTGGCGGACGGGCAGCTATTCAAAGGCAGCTTTGACTTCGGCGCGGCCCTGCCCGGAACGGTCTACTCCATTCGCGTGCGGGCCACCGATCCCACGGATTCCACCCGGTTTCTGGAAGCCGCCTTCCCTCTCACCCTGCGGGCTCCCTCGGCGCCTTCCGGGGTTTTCCTCGATGTGACGTCGATCAGCCGCGATGTCTCGCCCGGACAGATGGTCGGGGTGCTGGGTGCGTCGGATCCTGACCGCTTCGATCGCCACAGCTTTGAATTCGTCTCAGGCGCCGCCGGGGCCGAGGAGAATGAGTTCTTCGTCATCTCCAGCAATCGCGTTCGCCTGGCCCAGCCGTTGGTCCAGGGGAGCTCCACGGTCCGCCTTCGGATCCGCGCCACCGACCTTGCCGGGCTGAGCACGGAGGCGAACGTCGTTCTGCCTGTCACGGAATCCCAGCTGCGGATTAATGAGGTGGTGGTCAGCAAGCTGGGCGGGATCTCCGACGAGGCCGGCAATCTGCAGGAATGGGTCGAGATTCACAATCTGCAGAATCAGTGGATGGATCTGCGCGGGTTTTTCTTGAGCGACGATCCGGACCGGCCCAGCCGCTGGAAATTCCCATCCGCCATCCTGCCGCCCCAGGGGTTCCTGACCATTCTCGCGGACGGCGTGGAGACGCCGCCGACCAACAGTCAAAAGCTGCATTTGAACTTCTCCCTGGCTTCCGCGGGCGGTGAGCTCCGACTCACCCGTCCCGATGGCCCCACGCTGGCTCACGAACTCGTGACGCCCTCCATCTACCCTGGCGTCTCCTATGGCTACGGACCCACAGGGCAGGTGGGCTTTCTCACGCGTCCGACGCCCGGGGCCGCCAACGAGTCGGTTGCCGAATTCGGCTCGAACGAGGTCCTCTTCAGCAGAGGACACGGGTTCCTGACCAAGAGCTTCGACCTGGTGCTGACCCCGACCGTCTCCAATTCCGTCATTCGCTTCACCCTCGACGGTTCCTTGCCGAGCGCCACCCGAGGGATTCTGTACACGAACCCCATCGCCGTGAAGCCCAACACGAACGGCACCACGCGCGGCACACGCATCGTCCGCGCCGTGGCGATCCATCCCCGCGCCGCCTACGCGCCGGTTAAAACCCAGACCTACCTCTTCGTGAACGGGGACATTTCCCCGACGGTGGACGGCGTCGTGGGACAATCCCTGCTGGCGACTTCGATTACACGCAACACCAACTACGGGCCCCTCTTGGATGACGCTTTCCTGGCGCTTCCCGCGATGTCGCTGATTCTTCCATCGGGCCCCAACGACACCGAGCGTCTGGCGTCGCTGGAGCTGTTTGATCCCCTGGAGCGTGAGGAGGGATTTCAGATCGATTGCGGCGTGCATGCAACCGGCACAACCAGTCTGGCGTCTCCGAAGCTCAGCATGGCGGCTAAGTTCAGATCGGAGTATGGGGCCTCCAAGCTTCGGTATCCCATCTACGCCCGCGGCTCCATGATTCCCCGTGGGGCGGCCACCGAATTCAAGGAGCTTCGGCTGCGAAGCCATTCTCACGACACCTTTTTCTGGTTGGGGACCAGCGAGAATCCCCCGGTGCCTTATGGCAATCCCCCGGTGAACCGGTCGGGCGATGCCCAATTGGGCCGGAATGTATGGATCGACGAGATGCAGCTCTTCATGGGGCAGCCCGGCAAGCACGCGCGTCAGGTGCACCTGTTTCTGAACGGGTCCTATCATGGGCTCTATCACATTCAGGAGCATCCCGATGAAGATTTCATGGCCAGCTACTTGCCGGGATCGGCTGACGATTTTCATTTCAGCGCGGCAGCGCTGTACGGAAGCGAGCATGGTGTCGGCGATACCTGGTCCCAGCCCTGGGCCAAGATGAAGGCGAGCCTGAAGAATTACTCGGAGGCCAAGCGGTGGGTGGATGTCACGAATCTCTGCGATTACATGGTGCTCAGCTTCTACGCCGGCAACGATTGGGATTGGTCGGCGCAGCACAACTGGTCGGCGGCGGGGCCGAAGCTTCCGGATCAAGGCGGGTGGAAATTCTTTGCTCAGGATTCCGACATCTGCCTGCAGGACGTGGCGGCGGATTGCACCGATCAGGATGTTCCGGATGGCATCTTCACCGCGCTGATGGCGCATGCTGAGTTTCGGCTGCTTTTCCGGGATCGTGTGGCATATCATTGCTTGGGTCGCGGCATGCTGACGCCGCAGAAGGCTGGAGGTCTGTACGATGCCCGCATGAACGAGATCTTCACCGCCATCGTTGCGGAGACCGCCCGTTGGCAGCCTTCCTCCAGCGTGAGCGCGCTCCCGTGGGATCGGAACCAAGAATGGATGAATGAGTGGAATTACCTGCGGAATGTATTTTTTCCCAACCGGGTCTCCCGACTGATTCAGCAACTCCGCGGACATTCCGGATGGTGGCCGGCCGAGCCCCCGGATCTCAGCAAGCTTGAGGGAGTGGTTCCCGCGGGCTACCAGCTCGGCTTTAGCGTCATCACCGGCGCGGTATTTGTGACCATCGATGGGTCGGATCCCCGACTGACGAATGGCTCGCCGAACCCTGCGGCCGTGCAATTGGAGGCCGCCCCCTTGCAGACCATGCTCGTCTCGAGTGGAGATCTCTGGCGGTTCCTGGACAACGGGGTCGATCCCGGGGCCCTGTGGAAAACCAATGGGTTCGACGACTCGAGCTGGAAGTCGGGGCCTACCGAGATTGGTTACGGCGATGGAGGCGAGGCGACGGTGGCGGAATTCGTGGACATGGATCCCAACGCCCCTGGAGTTCAAAAGAATATCACCACGTATTTCCGCAAACGTTTTGAAGTGTCGGATCCGGGGCGGTTTACGGCGCTGCGTCTTCGCCTGCTCCGAGATGATGGCGCCGTGGTTTATCTCAACGGAGTGGAGATCTGGCGGACGAACATGACCGCCAACGCGATCACCTCGAAAACCCTGGCTTTGCGTGATGTTTCGGGCGCGGAAGAAACGAACTTTTACAACATTCTGCTTACTGGACCGCGGGCGGTCTTACGCCCGGAGGGCAATGTGATCGCCGCCGAGATCCACCAGCGGACGGCGGACAATATCGACATCAGTTTCAACCTCGAGTTGATCGGATTTTCAGCCAACCCCGGGGCGACGATCCGCATCACTGAACCCACCCTCGTTCGAACGCGTACCCGAGTGGGAAATGAGTGGTCTGCTTTGGTGGAGGCGTTCTTGGTCCCGGACACGGTGCCTCGCGCCGCCACTTCCAACCTGTTGATCAGTGAGATTCAGTATCGGCCGCTCGACGACGCCGCCAACGAGTTTTTGGAATTCCTTAACACCTCATCGGCCACCATTGATCTTTCTGACGTTGTCGTGACGCAGGCGATCGACTTTCGATTTCCGCGTCCGACACTGCTGGGAGCCCAGGAGCGGCTGGTCGTGGCCAAGGACCCCGTTCTTTTCCAGGCTCGGTACGGGACTAACACCTCTCCGTATTACCGTGACGGCATTCGTGTTCTTGGCCCCTGGAACGGGTCGCTGGCCAACGAGGGCGAGGCGATCGTGGTTGTGGGCGCTGATCAACAGCAACTCTTCGCTTGCGCCTATGGGGCTGACGGTGCCTGGCCGGACCGGGCGGATGGCCGAGGCAGTTCCTTGGAATTGATTTCTAGGGAGGCTGTGCCCCTCGAGCGCGGTGCCCGCTCAGCTTGGTTGAGTGATGGGGGGAACTGGCGTGCCTCGGTTGCCGTGCATGGGTCTCCGGGTGTCTCGGGTGAAGAGTCATCGTTGGGAGTGGTGTTCAATGAGATCCTCGCTGCTCCGGTCGCGCCGGCCACCGATGCGATCGAGTTGATCAATCATTCTGCATCGACGGTGGATGTGAGCGGGTGGTACTTGAGCGATTCCCGGTCGAATTATCGCAAGTATCGCTTCGTGGCCGGAACGAGCCTCGATGCTGGGCGGTACCTGGTACTTCGCGAGGCTGATTTCAATCAGGTTGGCAACCCCGCCAGTCTGGTGCCTTTTGGATTGGATGATCTAGGCGAGCGGCTGACGTTGGTTCAGGCGGATGCTTCCGGCGCCTTGCTTCGCTTTGTCGATACGGTCGAGTTCAACTCCGCACCGAAAGGGGCGGCATTCGGCCGGTTTCCCAACGGGGTCGGACCGTTCACCTGGCTGCAGACGGTCACCTTGGGGGGAGTCAACTCTGACCCAATGCCGGGTTTCGCTTCCTGGGCGAGTGTGGTTTTTCCTCTTGGAACGGCCCCGGAGTCCATGCTTTTGACTGCCGATCCTGACCAGGATGGGTTGGATAATTTTGGGGAGTATGCCTTCGCGTCCTCACCCCTGAGGCGTTCGGAAACGTCCTTCCGTCTCGTCGGGTTTGCGGCGGACTCTGGATTGGAGTTCTCCTATCGCATTCGGACCTTTGCTCCGGAGTTGCGCTACCAGGTCGAGGTGTCTCACGATCTGACCCGTTGGGACACTTCGGGAAATGGAGTCACCATTGTCAGCCAAACGGCCCAATCCGATGGCTCCACTCTGGTGGTCGCTCGATACTTGCCGGTGGGGCCGCTCTCACTGCCCGGTTCCACCTTCCTGCGGATCGCGGTGAACGGGCCATGAGGGGACAGTTTGCCCACGGAGCACACTGACCACACGGAGCAGACGAATGTGACCGCACCAGATTCTTGATTCGTGCCTTCCGAGAGATCCGTGGATAGTTAGTTTACGGATTTAAAATAGAGGCTCCCCATCGGCAACGCCCGAACCCGCAGGGTTCAAAGAAATTTAGCCGGGGGTGCTCGCACCCCCGGAACTGTTAAAAGTACGGAGCATCGCGCAGCGATGCCACTGGCTTCTGAGACTTGCGTCAGCCGCTTCAAGGAACCTAATCAGTTCGTCAGCCCATTGGCCGACGGGTGGCACGCCTTTCAGGGTGCTGTTTATTTGGGGGCCGACAGACCGGGGGTGTCGCTGTTAGCAGGCAATTCATTCCCGTTTCTGGGTTAATTCCTAGACCCGCTGCCGGTTCCGGATCCGTGTGTTCGGTGTGATCCGTCGGCCGGACCTCCGTCTCTGCTGACAAGTCCGACAGGCTTCCCATGAACCTCTTTACTCTCCGCGTTCTCCGCGCCTCCGCGAGAGATTCCGGCAGTCCGTCCGAGTTAGGGGAGGGATCTTTTCTCGCGGAGGCGCGGAGAACGCGGAGGAGCTTTAAATCAGTGCGAAACGAAGGATCCCGCAGATCAGCCCGATCATAGCCAGTTCCCCTCCATTAACCAAGCCTCGTCACCTCGGCTCCTACACTTCCAAACTGCAGGGAACGAGGTCACGAGTTTGGCGACGCGAACCCTTACCTTAAGCGTTCAATGCTCCCCCACGCGAGGCGATGATGTTTCTGCACCGCCCAGCAGCCTTGCCCTTACGTCGGCGGTGGTTGCTGTTAGCTGATCTCGTCAGCGGGGTGCTTTCAGTTTGGGACGCGGGCTCGCGAAATCGTGTTCCTTCTCGCGCACGATGAGCACCGGGCAGTCGGCTCGCTGGGCGACTCGTTCCGCGGTGCTGCCGAGCAGCACGTGGCTGATGCCGGTCCGACCGTGCGTCGAGATGATGATTAGATCGGCGTCCAGATCTTTGGCGGCCTGGACGATCTCGAGAAACGGCCTGCCGATGCGAACCACCGCCTCCGAGGTCGATTCCTCGGGTAGGCTGGCCTGCAGTTCCAGCAGTTGGCGTTGCGATTGTTCCCGAATGCGGGCTTCAATCAGCCCGACATCCACCGCCGACATCTCCGGCATGGGGATGAATGGTTCGCAGACATGCAGCAGGAGGATCTTGGCATCAAATTGTTCGGCGAAGGGCAGGGCATATTGCAGCGCCTTGTTGGAACAGTCGGAGAAATCGATGGGGACCAGAATGCGCTTTACCGAAAAGCTGGGCGATGCGGTCACCCGTTTTTTCGCGGTGGACTGCGGGATGCTCTCGCGCGGTTTAAGCTCAACGGTTAATCCTCCGGTTTTTTTGGTGGGTTTGAATTTCATGGCTTTGGTCGAGTTAACGGCGGGCGGGTGGGCCTGCCGGAGTTGAGTTGTCACTGCCCGTCTGAACCATCTAAGGACAGTATGGAAAGCCTTGGTGAAAACAGCATTACGTTTCTTGGCTGGTGTCTCCTCAATTTTGGGCGATGGATAGTCAGAGGTGAAACGCCCCCGCTGCCGCCCTTCCTGGCGCATCGTCCAATTTCTAGTCGTTGAGAAAGGGGCATAGGTGGGGTATACATCATCTCTGTCATATGTCGAATCAACGTTTTCTTACCTTGCGGTGGCTGTCTGGCTTCCTGGCGCTCATGCTTGGCGGGGGCCTGCTTGATCTGGCGGCCGCCGGCTTGGTGTTGGTTCAGCCCGGGGATGTCTGGCGTTATCACAAGGGCACCAACGAGCCGGTCGCGGATTGGAAGACGACGTCGGACGCATCGCTGGACTCGACCTGGTTGTCGGGCGTGGGGGGCATTGGATATGGAGATGCGCTGCCGGGTGAGACCACGAAGCTCAACGACATGCGCAACCTGTACACCAGCGTCTATCTTCGACGTTCGTTCGAGATCACGGAACTGGTGGATACCAATCTTCACCTGCAGCTGACGGTGGACTATGACGACGGGTTGATTGCTTATCTCGATGGACTGCCCTTGCGGCGAATCAATGTTCCCGATGGCGATCTGAAATATACGGCCACCGCCTCGGGCGATCATGAAGCGTCCTGCTGCAGCTCTCCGACCAACCCGGCCAGTGTGATTGACTTGGGCCTGGTCCGCGGGCGTCTTGGGATTGGGACTCACGTCTTGGCGATCCACGCCATGAATTCCAGCAAGGACAGTTCCGACTTTCATGCGCTGGTCGGGCTTCAGCTGGTGACCAATACGCCGCCGGATGGAGGGGTGAGCGGCAACCTAACGGAGGATACCCGTTGGACCGCGGACAAGAGCCCGTATCTGGTGGTGGGCACTGTGACTGTCGACCCGGGAGTCACGTTGACTATTGAGCCCGGGGTTTCGGTGCTGTTCGGCGCGGGGCTGGGAATGGAAATTGAGGGGCGTTTGCTGGCTGAGGGCACCGCCGATCGTCGGATTACCTTTGGGCGCCGCCCTGGGGCAGGAGCCTGGGGACGCTTGGATTTCGCGCCTTCGGACCGGGAATCCCGCATTGCCTATGCCGACATCGATGGTGCCAGCGGTGAAGGCAATATCCGGACCGAGCGGACCAGGATCCACCTGGATCATGTGACATTCCTGAACACCAAGGCACAGCTGGTGACCTTGGACGACTCCTCCTGTGTCATCCAGCATTGCCATTTTCCTTCCATTGAGAACAATGAGCTTCTGCATTTCTTTCGCATGCCGGCCAACGGCTACGCCATTCTGCGCAGCAATCTTTTCGGTACTCCGGGCATCCCGGTCACCAGCGGTTACAATGATATTATCGACTTCACCGGGGGTAACCGGCCCGGACCCATCGCTCAGTTCATTGGGAACACGTTCTTGTCGGCCGTGGATGATTGCTTCGACATGGATGGCACGGATGCGCACATCGAGGGCAACGTCTTTCTGAATGTGCGTCAGGATGCGGCGCGGAGCAGCAGCTCCAATCCCATCACGACCGGAGAGGACAACTTCGGAGGCAATGACACTTCCCAGCTCGTGATCTGTCGCAATATTTTCTATAACGTGGAGCATTTTCTGCTCCTCAAGGAACACGGATCCGCCTTGGTTCAAAACAACACGATCATTCGCCTGCGCGACAACCCCATCGCAGACTATCCGGGCTCGGTCATCAATTTCGGTGAGCCTAAGCGGGGCGCGGGTCCGGGTTTTGGCGCCATCTTCGAGGGGAACATTGTCTGGGACTCGTCGGTTCCCCTCGCGATCAACTATCAGCCGGAGCAGATGTTTCTCCAGGTGAACCACTCCCTGATTCAAGGAACCAATCATCCGGGGATCGGCAATCTTTCGTCTGATCCCCTCTTTGTGAATCCGTCGGACCTGAGTTATCTAGCGATCCGCGAAAGCCTGTCCTTGAAGCCGGGATCTCCGGCCATTGGCACCGGGCCCAATGGCCTGGACATGGGAGCATTGGTGCCCGGAGGCGCCAGCATCTCGGGTGAGCCACCCGCTGCGACAGCGCTCACTTCGGCAACCTTGAAGGTTTCGGGCCCCGGCATCTTCGCCTACCGATGGCGGATCAACGGTGGGGCTTGGAGCGAGGAAGTTCCCCTGACAACCAATATCCTTTTTAGCGCGGCGATGTTTGAGAATGCGCGGCCGATCGAGGTTCAGAACCTATCCCCGGGCACCTATGTTGTGGAGGTTCTTGGTAAGAACTCTGCTGGGGTTTGGCAGGACGAGACTGCTCCGACCCGAAGTCGGACCTGGACGGTGGTTGCCGATGAACCTCCGTTGGGCATTGACGCGGTTCGATGGGAGGCGGGACTGCTGAAGTTCGAGTTTTCAGCGCGGGCAGGACGGACCTACAGTGTTCTTTATGCGGACAGCGTGACTGGCGTCTGGCGGAAACTAAAGGACGTCGCTGCGGGAGTGGGAGACTCGATTGTGAACGTGGAGGATGAGGTCGCTGCCAGCAGTCAGCGCTATTATCGTCTCGTCTCACCAGCCACGGAGCCTTGAAGGGGAAGGACGTGGGCCGGAGAAACGTCCGAGGACGGACGTCGCTAGTGCGACTGTGAAGCGCACCAACATAGCAGGGTGAGAGTCCCTGTCAGGCCTATGTTCACCAGGCCTGTGACTGAAAGTAACTGCGGCACAGCAATGTGACCGTGGAGAGCAACTGGAAGTGAACTGCCAGTCCGT